>NZ_JAYGIC010000053.1:0-8934 GCF_034931105.1 Synechococcus sp. CCY9201
GTGAGGGCCCCCAGCGCCAGGAACAGCCCCTCGGGCAGGCGCAGGAAGGCGGCGGCGGCCATCAGCAGCGCCAGCACGCTGCCGTTGCGGAGGATCAGCGCCAGGGGCGCGGGCGAGGACGACGAGGGGGAGGAGGCCATGCTCAGGCCAGCTCCGGGAAGGTGCCGTAGCGCCCCAGGGCCTCCCGGCAGGCCCGTTCATCCAGGGTCTTGAGCACCGTGGGGCCGCGCAGCATGGCCACGGCGTGGCGCAGGGCGATCTCGAGGCAGTCGTGGCGATCGCGGTAGGAGGGGGACTGCAGCAGGGCCGCCTCGCTGCCCCGCAGAACCTCCGAGCGGACCGCCCGGTGCTCCGCATAGCTGGCGATCAGGGACTCGGCCGAGCAAACCTGGCGGCCGGCCAGCAGATCGTGCAGCCGCTGCACCAGAGCCCGTTCGCTGGTGATCAGGCGCTGCAGCGGCGCATCCGGCCAGAACAGACGCTCCACGGCCATACCGATCCCGAGGCCCAGGGCATGCCAGAGGGTGCGATCGAAGACATAGCGGAACCCCATGGCCCCGTAGGCGGGCACACCGAGCAGGAGCACCACCATCACCCCCGCGTTCACAAGGGTGGCGCTGCTGAAGCCGCAGCGCCGACCGATCCGATGAATCAGCACGTAGGCCACCCCCATGGCGAGCCAGTCGCGGAAGGCGAGCATCACCAGGAACACCACCACCCCGCCGAAGGCCGTGCCAAGCAGCCGTGCCTGGGCCGCCTGCAGGGAGGCATCCCGGCTGGGCAGCAGGCTGCGCACGGCTCCGTACACCAGATAGAAGCCCTGTTCGGCCGCTACCGCAGGCCCGGACCAGAGGTAGAGGGCAGTGGCGAGAAAACCGGCGAACCCCACCAGAAGGGCGTTTCTGGTCTGCTGCGGGGAGAGGGAGCGCAACGGCATCTTGCTGTGGTCAGGAGTGGATCATCCCGACCACACTGCGAAACAGAAACTCAGCGGCTTCGTGACACTTCCCCCACGCGCTCTGAAGTTCCTCGGAGGCCTTCGCCGAAGCCGGAACACCCCAGCAGAGCCGCCGATCAGCCATGACTCCCTGCAGGAAGACAGGGTGGAATCCTCCTTTCCAAGCCTGTCGTTCTTTGTATTGCTGATCACGTCCACGATCATTGCAACACTGGGGCTTCTGGTCGACAGCCCGGCTGTGGTGATCGGGGCCATGATCGTGGCTCCGTTGATGAATCCGATCCTGAGTTGTGCCTTCGGGATCAGCACCTCCGACGGGATCCTCATTCAACGCTCCCTGGTCACGATTCTGCTGGGCAGTGCCACGGTGATGCTTCTGGCCTGGGCTCTGGATGAAGCGGTGCCGGCCACGATCCTCAGCCAGGAAATCATCGCCCGCACCACACCCAACATCGTGGATCTCGGCATCGCACTGGCGGCCGGTGCCGCCGGCGCCTTCTCCCTGACCAGGCCCAAGATCGCCAATTCCATCGCAGGCGTCGCGATCGCCGTGGCTCTGGTCCCTCCCCTGTGTGTCGCCGGAATCGGCCTCGGCCTGCGGGACGACATCGGCGTCTCGGTGGAAACCGTCGTGCCCATCGGGATCGGCAATCAGGTCACGACGGGAGCCCTGCTGCTCTTCTGCGCCAACCTGATCGGCATCACCGTGGCCGCATCCCTCGTCTTTCTGTGGCAGCGGTACGGCTACTGGCGACGGGCGGGGGTGAGCCTGGTGTCTCTGGGGATCCTGCTGGCCGTGGTGAGCGGGCCCTTGAGTGGAGCGATGGGGGAATTCATCCTGGAGAAAAGGATCGACAGCCAGATCGCGAAACTGTGGGAGCGGTATCCCCACTACCGCGAAGTGATTCAGCTCAAGAATCTGAGCGTCCAGACAAATTCCAAAGGGGTGAAGGTCGACTTCCAGCTCTATGCCCCATCCAGCCTGCTCGATGATCAGATCCTGGATCAGCTGCACGGGGAATTGAGTCAGGTGCTGGAGAAGAGTGGCCTCGGCACAGTCACCACCACGATCCGGCATGTCCCCACGGAAGTGAGGAGCTACCGCAGCACGCTCGCCCCCTGAACTCCCCAGTTACCGCACACCGCACCGGAAGGCGTCAACCCACGACCCAGGCACGGAACAGCACGGGAGATTCACTGTTGGGGGGCGTGGGCCCCTGGAGGAAGGGCGGCACGGAATGAAAGTCCAGGCCCGTGGGCGGAGTGAGGAAGCCGGCGTGGAACACGTTCGAGTAGGTGCCATCCGCCAGGGCGAACTGGATGCCGCTCTGGGTCAGCTGGGGATCGCTCTTCCGCCCCTCCGGCAAGCGCCGGGGCTCGTAGCGCACGAGGTTGTCGCCGGTGTAGGGGGCATTACCGGGGATGGAGGTGCCAGCGGGCACCAGCCCGGTGATCCGGTCCCCGTTGCGCTGGCCACGGATGCGCAGAATTTCGTGGAAGCCATCCCCGTCGGGGTCCCGATCGGTGAGGAAGCGGCCCTGGGCCCGGATGCGTTCGCCATTGCCACTACCTGTACTTGTGCCGGTGCCGCGGTAACGCCACCGCCAGCGGAGGGGTTCGTCGGCCTGTCGATGGGACATGGGGAACTGGCTCCGGAAGCGGGCATCCGCGTGCCTGGATCCCTGGATGGTGGCACCGGAGCGTCCGAACGCCATGGGACTGTTCACGGCTCCCTCCACCCGGTGGGAGGCCTGCTCCATAGGGTGAGGATGAGGGTACTTCCGCAGACCATGGAGCCAACGCCGCAGGGCGAGCGCATGCGGTTCCACCGCATGGACGAGATGAGCCCGGACGATTTCCGGCTGCTGCGCACGGTGCATGAGCAGAACCTGCTGCAGCTCCCGGATCTGCTGCTCGATCTGCTGGAGAGGCTGGGCGGGGACGAGGCCTATCCCGTGGATCGCCGCACCCATTCCCTGCAGGCGGCGACCCGGGCCCTGCGGGACGGCCGCGACGAGGAAACCGTGGTGGTGGCCCTGCTGCACGACGTGGGGGAGGCACTCGGCCCCCTCAATCACGGTGAGGTGATCGCCGCCATCCTCAAGCCGTTCATCCGGGAGGAGAACCACTGGATGCTCGCCCACCATCCGGTGTTCCAGACCTACTTCTACGGCAGCCAGGTGGGCATCGACCCGAACGGCCGGGAGGCCTACCGGGAGAGCCCGCACTTCGCCTACACCGCTGAATTCTGCGCCCTGTACGACGAGGTCTCATTCGATCCGGACTATCCCCAAGAACCAATCGAGACCTTCATTCCGATGGTCCGCCGCGTTCTGCGCAGACCGTGGGATCCCCCGGCGCCGGAGCCAGAGACAAGAGGAGGAGAGTTGAACTAGAATTGCTAAAACACTCTATCGCGCATGGAGATCAACTGGGCATGCGCTCAGCTGAGCACTCCCTGGCATCACCCGGACAAGACGCTGCTCGATATCGCGATCGAATCCGATATCGAAATGGTTTCGGCATGCGGAGGAAAAACCATCTGCAGCTCCTGCAAGGTTGAGGTTCTCGAAGGGCTGGATTATCTGGAGCCAAGAACCCCTGAGGAAGCACGCATTGCCGAGCGCCTCCACTGGCCGGATAACATACGGCTGGGCTGTGCGACGAGATTTCGCGACAGAGGAAAGGTGAAGATCAAGCGACTGATCAAACCTCCCGGGGAGAGGAAAGCGGAAAAACGAAAAGCCAAACAGGGGGGGGTTAGGCGTTGTTCGATCCCTGGCGATCCTGTTCGTGGATCTCAAAGGATTCACCCCCCTTTCAGAAAGCATTCCCGCGTTCGACTTGGTGTATATCCTGAATCGCTATTTCACGGCACTGAAGGAGGAGATTGTCTAAAACCATGGAACGATCAACCTCTGGGTTGGCGACGAACTGAGCTGTGTATTCGGCATCCAGGAAACCGATTCAGGATCCTATTGCGAAGATGCTGTGAAAACCGCCTTTGCAATCCGCAAAAGAATCCTCGTGCTCTCCGAAGCACTCCGAAAGGAATTCAATCGCTCTGTTGACGTTGGCATCGGCATCCATTACGGACCCACCGTCGTGGAGAACACTGGCCCGGTAGACGACCTGCGCTTCGGGCTTGTGGGTGATTGCGTGAATATCGCCAGCCGAATTGAGCGCAAGACCAGGGATTTCAATTGCGACATCCTGATCAGACAGGCCGTCTGGGACAACCTCACGGAATCCCGCGATCTAATCCAGGAAAAACATGAGGTGCCCCTCAAGGGCGTCAGCCAGACGATGACGGTCTATCCCGCTCGTATCCCTGTCAGACACGCAGGCATCACAGGCGAATCCAACCGCCAGGCAGCCAACGATCAAGCAGCCACCTCCACAGGGGGATGCTGCTCCAGCACCTGCTTGAGGTACCGGCCGGTGTGACTGGTGGGATGTTCCGCCACCTCCTCCGGGGTGCCGCAGACCACGATCTCACCGCCCTTGTCGCCCCCTTCAGGCCCGAGGTCGATGATCCAGTCGGCACAGCGGATCACATCGAGGTTGTGCTCGATCACCAGGATTGAATTGCCCTTGTCCACCAGCCGCTGCATCACGTCCATCAGCTTGTGCACGTCGTAGAAGCTCAGGCCAGTGGTGGGTTCATCGATCAGATAGAGCGTTTTCCCGGTGGCACGTTTGGAGAGCTCGGTGGCGAGCTTCACCCGCTGCGCTTCCCCACCAGAGAGGGTGGGCGCCGGCTGGCCGAGCTTGATGTAGCCCAGACCCACATCCACCAGGGTGCGCAATCGATCCGCCGCCTGGGGGATGGCGGAGAACACATCGGCAGCCTGCTCCACCGTCATCTGCAGCACATCGGCGATGGTGAAGCCCTTGTAGGTCACCTGCAGGGTCTCGCGGTTGTAGCGCGCCCCCTTGCAGACGTCGCACTGCACATACACATCCGGCAGGAAGTTCATCTCGATCACATTGACGCCCTGCCCACTGCAGGCCTCGCAGCGCCCACCTTTGACGTTGAAGCTGAACTGACCCACCTGGTAGCCCCGCGCCTTGGCCTCCACCGTGGCCGCGAACACCTGGCGGATCGGATCAAACGCGCCGGTATAGGTGGCTGGATTGGACCGGGGCGTGCGACCGATCGGGCTCTGGTCGATCACGATCACCTTGTCGATCGACTTCATCCCCTTCAGCGACTCCAGCCCCGAGGGGAAAGGCACCTTCAGGCCGAGCTTGTGCTCCAAGGCCGGATGGAGCAGCTCATTGACCAGGGTGCTCTTGCCGCTGCCGCTCACACCGGTCACGCACACCAGCCGCCCCAGTGGGATCTCAACGCTGATGTCGTCCAGGTTGTTGCGGCGGCAGTTCACCAGGGTGAGCTGGCGGGTGCAGGCCTGGCGGCGCTCCGCGGGGGTGGGAATCGAGCGCCTGCCGCTGAGGTAGGCGCCGGTGAGTGAATCCTCCGCCGCCAGCAGCTGCTCAAGACCTCCCTCGGACACGATGCGGCCGCCGTGCACCCCGGCGCCGGGACCGATGTCCACCACATAGTCGGCGGCGCGGATCGTGTCCTCGTCGTGTTCCACCACGATCAGGGTGTTGCCCAGATCCCGCAGCTTCAGCAGGGTGGCCAGCAGGCGATCGTTGTCCCGCTGGTGCAGGCCGATGCTCGGCTCATCCAGCACGTAGAGCACGCCGGTGAGGCCGGCACCGATCTGGGTGGCGAGGCGGATGCGCTGGGCCTCCCCGCCCGAAAGGGTCATGGCCGGGCGGTCGAGGCTGAGGTAGTCGAGCCCCACATCGAGCAGGAACTTGAGGCGCATGCGAATCTCCCGCAGCACCAGGTCGCCGATCTGGATCTGGCGGGGGCTGAGCAGCGGCGGCGCCCCGGCACTGGCCCCCACCCCCATCAGCGCCTCGATCCGGGCCAGGCTCTCGCCCACGCTGGTGCTGGTGAGCTCGTGGATCCGGTACGGACCCACCCGCACCGCCAGGGCCTCGGGCCGCAGCCGCAGCCCCTGGCAGGTGGAGCAGGGCACCAGTTCGAGGTACTTCTCCAGTTTCTGCCGCACCGCCTCACCGCTGGCATCGCGCAGCTGCCGCTCCAGGATCGGCAGGATGCCCTCGAAGGGACGCTCGTAGGTCTGGCTCTTGCGGTAGCGGCTGTCGGCCTGGATCGGGATCGGCTCGCTGCTGCCATGCAGCAGCACCTGGCGCTGCTCCTGGCTGAGTTCGCTCCAGGGCAGCTTGATCTCGAAACCGAAGGCCTCCCCCACCGAATAGAGCAGCGAGAAGTAGTAGGAGCTGTCTTTGTCGCTCCACGGGGCGATCGCCGCATAGACCGGCAGCGACGGATCCGGCACCACCCGATCCTCGGTGAACTGGCGCAGGTGGCCGAGGCCATGACAATCCGGACAGGCGCCATAGGGGCTGTTGAAGGAGAACAGCCGCGGCGAGAGCTCCTCCATCACGGCGCCATGCACCGGGCAGGCGAAGTTCTCCGAATAGAGGCGCTCCCGCTCCAGCCCCTCCGGCAGCTCCTCGCCGGTCTTGGGCACCACCTCCACCAGGGCCAGACCGTCGCCGCGCTTCAGGGCCGTGCGCAGCGAATCGGTGAGCCGCTCCTGGATGCCATCGCGGGCCACGAGCCGGTCGACCACCACCTCGATGTGGTGGGCGTGGTTCTTGTCGAGCTCGATGTTGTCGGCCAGTTCGCGCACCTCGCCGTTGATCCGCACCCGCGCGAAGCCTTCTGCCACCAGGCCCCCCAGCAGCTTCACGTGGGTGCCCTTCTTGCCCCGCACCACCGGCGCCAGCAGCTGGTAGCGGGTGCCCTCGGGAAGGGTGAGGATCTGGTCGACCATCTCGTCGATGGTCTGGGGCCGGATCGAGCGGTCGCACTGGGGGCAGTGGGGCTCACCAGCCCGACCGAACAACAGGCGCAGATAGTCCTGGATCTCGGTCACCGTGCCCACGGTGGAGCGGGGATTGTGGCTGGTGGATTTCTGATCGATCGAGATCGCCGGCGAGAGCCCCTCGATCGCATCCACATCCGGCTTGTCCACCTGGCCGAGGAACTGGCGCGCGTAGGCCGAGAGGCTCTCGACGTAGCGGCGCTGCCCTTCGGCGAAGATCGTGTCGAAGGCCAGCGAGCTCTTGCCGCTGCCGCTCACGCCGGTGAACACCACCAGGCGATTGCGCGGAATCGTGAGATCGACGTTCTTGAGGTTGTGCTGCCTGGCGCCCCGCACCCGGATCACATCCTCAAGGCTGCCGCCGTTAAGGGTGAGGGCAGCCTCGCTGGCACTGGTGGCGCCGTTCGGGGCCGCTGCTGTTGCCGCGGGGCTGGCAGAGGCTGTGGCGCGGGGCATGCGGCGGCCTGGTGAACGGTGGATTCTAGGCGCGCTGGCCTGACCCATTCAGTGATCCAGCACCCTCCTGGCCCGGCTAGGGGGCGGTGCCATTGCCGGCAGCACCGCTCTGGCCGCCCAGATCCGTTTCCAAAAAGCCGCGCACCACATCGGTGACCGAGTTGAGTCGGTTGAAGGCAATCTTCAGCTCCGGCAAGCTCACGGCCAGATCCTGGTTGGGATAGGCCTGCAGGAAGCCGAGCGGCGACAGGCTGCCGTCCCCCTTCTCCAGCCCCAGGATCGTGGCGGCCCGCAGGGCCGGAACCGCCACGCCCGGTGCCTTGAGGGGGAAGACGATCCGGGCGACCCGGTTGAGGGCCGCCTCGCCGATGCGGGTGCCGAGCAGACGGCTGGTGAGCACCAGGGGCAGGCGGATCTGGACATTCAGGAGCTTGGCCAGCTCAGCCGGGTTCTGCCGTCCCAGCCGCAGCACATCCCCCAGCAGGCCTCGCGCTTCGCCGGTTTCCGCCAGATGGGCCAGATCCGCCACCGGAATCGAGCGGCGGAAGGCCCCGCTGACGAACACCACCTGCTCGGCCGCATAGGCGGCGGGCGGTGCCAGCGCAGGCAACAGCAGCAGACCGGCAGCCAGAGGGGCAGCAAGGGAACGAAGACGCGGCACCACGACACCCAGGAGCTGCGGCCAACTTAGGCAGGGCTCACTGCAGTGCCCACTGCCGACATCCGGGTGGCCAGCGCCGGGCTGGCGGCAGCGCAGAGCGCTTCACTGCACTCCCACAGCCGGCGGCGCTGCTGGCCATCGAGGGCGGCCGGGGCAACCCGCACCGCCGCGGGCCAGCCCCGCAGACCACCCCATTGATCGGGGCCGTAATGGCCGCCACCCTCCGCCTGCGGGGCCGTGGCGGCAAACAGCTGGGGCAAAGCCCCCATGGCGGCGCTCTGGAAGAGGGGATCCATCAACCGGTAGGCCAGGGCCTCGAAGCGGGCACCGCTGGCCTCCACCGAAGCGGGCTGAAGATTGGTGCGGGCCAGGCCGGGGTGGGCCGCGAAGGAGCGCACCGTGCTGCCGGCCTGCTCCAGACGCTGCTGCAGCTCCAGGGCGAACATCACGTTGGCGAGTTTGCTCTGGCCGTAGGCGCGCCAGCGGTCGTAGGAGCGCTCCGCCTGCAGATCATCGAAGGCGATGCGGCCGAAGTACTGGGCACCGGAGGTGACCGTGACCACGCGGGCATCGGGCTGGCCCTCGAGCAGAGGCAGCAGGGCCAGGGTGAGGGCGAAATGACCCAGGTGGTTGGTGGCGAACTGCAGTTCGAACCCATCACGGCTGAGGGTGCGGGGCGGCGCCATCACACCGGCGTTGTTGATCAGCAGATCAAACCGGCCGTACTGCTCCTCCATCCAACCGGCCGCGGCGACCACCTGCGCCAGATCGGCCAGGTCCAGCTCCAGCAGATCAAGCGGCCCACGGGCCGCCGGCAGCAAGGCCTGGCGAGCCTCCTCGCCGCGGCGCCGGTTGCGGCAGGCCAGCACCACGGTGGCGCCATGGTGGGCCAGGGCCCGGGCGGTTTCCAGGCCCAGGCCGCTGTTGGC
>NZ_JAYGIC010000054.1:0-6915 GCF_034931105.1 Synechococcus sp. CCY9201
CCTCCGGTACATATGGAGCGATCAGGAGTAAAGGCAATCACGGATTGCCTGATTCACGGCTACTTTAGCGGTTTCTCATGCTTGAGACCAGCTGCGGCGCAATGGATCTGGATTTTTCAGGAGTCCCATCCTAGCCATTTGGCTCATGGTGTGCCCGAACCTTTAGGAGCCATGGGTCTATAGGAATAGCTGTCTCAAAGGAGATGGCCATCTAAGATCAATCTCTTTCCGGCCAATGAATTAATTTATCACCCTACTTGTCTTTTCTCGTTATGATGCCTCAAAGCGATGAAAAACACATCGGTTTCGGCCAGTTTGCTTGGCTTCGTATAGAGCGGTATCGGCCCTTGTGAATGTTTCAATATAAGTTTCGCCGGGTTCGTGTTCTGCTAGCCCGACGCTCATCGTGACCCGAAGTTCATGCCCATCGGTGGGTATGCTTAGATTTCGGACTTCTAGTAAGATTCGATCGACTATCTCTTGACTTTGCGTGGCTGTACTCCCAACAAAAAGTGCGAGAAATTCTTCGCCGCCCCAACGCGCGCAAAGATCATATTCACGCATACTCCGTCGCAAGGTTGAAGCCAGCTTAATCAGCACCTGATCTCCTATATCGTGTCCATAGGTGTCATTTACTGCCTTGAAGAAATCAGCATCAAATATGGCCATACAGTAGGTGGTGCCATGCCTGGATGCACGCTCATCCTCATCTCGACAGCGGTCTGCCATTAAACGGCGGTTGGGGATGCCTGTGAGTTGATCGTGGGTTGCAGCTTCCTTTAGGCTTACATTCATATCCTTCAGCATGGCTTGGTAGCGATCCGAAATCTTGATCACACGTTCCAGCCGGCGCAGCTGCTTGTCATAGCGATGCATCAGACTCAGCTCTTCTGAAGAAGCGGCTGAATGGCTGTTATCAGATGCAGTGACGTGCTCAAGCTTCGCTAACTGCATGGCCATACGTTGCCAAAGCTGCTCCAGGGCGGCATGCAAGGGATGGCCATGATGCGATTCATCATCCAAGAGCTGTTGTATCAACAGCTCAAGTTCATCAACCTCCTTGCGAACCATGGTAATCAGCTCTCTGTGGTCAAAAGAATCTCAAAGGGAAAAGAATAATCTTCTTTGAATTCTTCTCCTAGTTCTGCTGATCGGGGATTGCGACTGTCATAAAGCCAATGAACAGAAACATCACCTCCTTCGTCGTAACTTCTCTGAAGAAGATCAAAGATATCAATCATTGCGCGTATGCTACTTGTGTTTAGATAATTAAGCTTGAGGTCGACTCTGAGCGGCGCTGATATTATTTGTAAATATTGCTCCACCCAAGAGATCACTTGGGCAAACAGTTCGTACGTATTTTCTGGATAGGATTCGCCGGTCATAACCAGGAGCCCTGCGTTCCAATCAGCGTTGATCGCAGGCGTTGACTGGCTGGCGGGAAGGCTGATGTTCAAGCCGGTAGGAGAATTCATAGGCACTCAGATAATGGCGCGGATAGTGAAGAAAGCTCGTCCGTCGTCCAGCAAGTCAAGGGTAGCTTCCAAGGGGCGGGAGGCGATCCTGGAGATTTGAATCAAGCCAAGGCCCGCACCGGTGACAGAGTCTTCCTTGCGTGGCTGGCGCAATTGTTGTTTGTAGAGCGCTTTCAACTCTATCTTATCAAGTGAGGCAAGCTTTTGGATCCGCTCCAACAGTTTGTTCCCATCGGCACGCTCAATGACGTTGCCAGCCGAAACAGAATAATGCGATTCATCCGTTGCGGCAATGACCACGGTGGCTGAAGCATCTTCTTCATTGTATTGACGCGTACTCATATAATGACGGATGTTTTGACTCATTTCTACGTACACACTGAAGACATCAATTGCTGCCGTTTGGCTAGTCTGTATCGATTCGATATGATTTTTTAACGCGAGGCCAATTTCCCCGATAAGGCTACGCGAAATAGGGCCATTAAAGCAAATGAAAATGCGTTCACTGCTAAAATAATGGCGTAACGTTGATAGATTGTGAATGGAGATGGTCATGGTAGATTCAGATTCTGCTGCAGATATGGAGCGACTGGGCTTGACGCTTCCAAGTCATGAATAAATAAGCAAAAAGCACAGAAGCAAATGAACATTAAACTCTATGGCAGGCGGAACGACAAGACGGTAACATCGTCTCTTTGGGGAAGATTTCCTCGAAAATTGGCTAAGCTCTCAGAAAATGCATGGCGTTGATCTTCTAGAGGCTTGTCAGCATGTTGGAGCAGCCAAGAGGAGAAACGTTCACTGCCGAGCCCAAAGCCATGATCACCTCCAGATTGATCTAGATATCCATCGGTGGTTAAATAGTATGTGAATCCCTGGATGAGCTTGATGTCATGATCTTGAAAATTTCCAGGATGACGACCGCAGATGGCGCGATTGTCACCCTTCTGCTTGTACACATTGGTGCCATTACTCCAATAGAGTGAAATCTTGGCACCTGCGAATCGTATCAAGCCGTTCGAAAAATCAATCAAGGCTAGACCCATATCCATGCTAGTGGCAATTGCTCGGCTCAGCTGGGCATCACTCAGCAGGCTGCGCATTGATGTATCAATTGCCATCAACAAGGCCGCTGGCGAACTGATTCCCAGATCTTGTACCGAGCGATCTACCCCTGCCCTGGCCATCATCGTCATCATGGCTCCTGGAACGCCATGGCCGGCACAATCAGCTACTCCGACCAGGGTACGATCGGCTTCGGTGTGGAGAATGTAGTAATCACCACCAACGGTGTCACGAGGCTGCCAAAGGATGAAATGCTCGTCGCCAAAAACATCTCTAAATTGTCGATCTGGCAGAATTGAGCGTTGGAGTAATCCTGCGTAACGGAGGGACTCGGATATTTTAGAATTTGCATGGACTAACTTCTTGTTGGAGGCCTCAATTTCGCTGAAGGCTTGACGCATCTTTGATAGTAAAATATTAAATCTGTGAGCAAGGAGGCTGACCTCGTCCCTTCCTCTTACGGTGAGATAGACTTCATCATTGGTATTGCTTTCAATCTTGCGGGTTTCTTCTACAAGATGTGCTAATGGCGAGACGATTCTGGCAAAAATAATACGATAGGAAATGATGGCAAGTGCTGACAAGATCATTGTCAGGAGGAGCGAAACGTAGATCGATGAATGCGCTCCCGCTTCCCTTCTTAGTAAAGTGAAGTTATATATGGTCAAATAGGCCAAGACGCCGCCGTTGATCGTCGCGATCAAGGTGAAAGTCTTCTGGATCGATAGATGCTTTTGGGTGGCCATCAAGCTCCGACAGATGTCTGCTCCGAGTTGGGCGGGGGAGGTGACCCGCGGGTTTGAGTAAACGACCTAAAGAATGGTAAGGGAATTGGAGCTTGGCCGACGTTTGGAACCATGGCGACTGAAACAGCAGGTGACGGTGCCAAAGGCGGTTCCGCCGGTTGAGGGAAATGACTATGGAATAATGGGGAGGCGTTCGTACGGCGGACGCTGGTCCGCATCTCGCGGCGGCCCAAGGAGGGGTGGTCGAGTGGTTGATGGCTCTGGTCTTGAAAACCAGCGAGGTGAAAGCCTCCGCGGGTTCGAATCCCGCCCCCTCCGTTTCTGTATTGGCGTTTCGGGATTCAACAGAGTGTTGAGGAGCCTACTTATATGATGTCTTTGGCTTGAATGTTCAAGCTTTGCTTGGTATATTAAGAGCTCCTTGCTTTTTCCCTTTCGCCATAGGACTTGATCACAGCGATTCCCATCGAGCCTTGTGGACTCCAATGTCACACGATGCGATTGTTCGGGATCTCGGCTGTGTCCCTCTCGCCTCCCTGTGTCTGTGCCCGGTAGCGGCCTCAGGATCGACTGATCGTTCCAGTGATGCTTACGAACACAGATTAAGGGAGAATAATCGCAAAGGGGAAGCAGGTGAAAGAGAAGTGGGGGTATGACATTGCGGCTGCGGACCGTCGTGATGGATCGCAGTCCGTGATTCAGAGTTTCAGACGGCCACCGTTGCAACGGGCTTGTCTGTTGTGCGCAGGGTCCCGTCGGTTGGCGTTAACCAATTCGGATCGTCCAAGGCAGCATGAAGGATATCCATCACCTCCAATACCTTGGCTGTTTCGAGAAGGTCAAGGCTGAGCGTTTCGGCAAGATGCTCAAGGATCAGCTGCTCCTGTTCGAGCAGTGGTCCATCAGAGCGCATGATCTCTGCAGCCATGGCATAGGCGGTGTGCCGTTGTCGCGGGTCGAGAACGCTGGCTGCCCGCTCCATCAGTCCTTCAGCTCCGAGCCGACGTAATTCGGCTAGAAGGTCATCCATCAGCGCGATCATCTGGGCTTCGCTGCGCTGGTTGTAAGGAGCTCGGTAATCCAGCAGGTGGCGTAGAGAACGGGTGCCGGCTCGCGTGAGACTACCGTCCCATGAGACAGCAGCCAGGGCAACGGCTGCAAGCGCAGTGGGGGAATCCATGGAAAAGTCTGGGGAGGTCTGCTCCATCACCAGTCAGGACCCCATCGCACTTCGGTCGCCAATGCAACAGACCAGGCTGACCTGTCATGCAGATTTACATCGGCTGAACCGCCGCTGTGCGAATTCGCTCACGTTGAACAGCTATCGGATGACATTGATACAGTTCAAGCAAGTGATCACAGTCTGCCGACCATTAGGCCAGTGACTTTGTAGGTCATCAACTTTGGTGCGATGAGTCTCAGTCGAATGATTTGGAAGGACACTGCTTGCGAATGCCGCCGTAGAAGAGTCCGTTGAAGCGATCTTCCCCCAGCTTTTCGACAAAATCAGCCTGCTTGGGGTACTGGCCGAAGATGAATCCGATCGCCATGCCTTCGTAGAGCCCTCGGTCGTAATCAGTCATCCGGCCGGGATTTTCGCTCTTCATGCTGCCGCAGTAGAAGTCCACGGCCTGGCGCACCAGGAATTCGTTGTCGGCGGCCTCGGCCGTTGCCGCGGGACTCAGGAGAAGGGCGAGGGCCGTGGCCAGCATGGGAGCCATTCTGTTCAGCAACGGTTCCCGTCCGCCAGTCCCAGACTCTGCAGCCTGCAGGCCCATTGTTGCTGCGCTGGAGCCAGTTGCGTGCATGTCATTCAAGGCTGACTCCCGCGTGAATCCGGAGATCTTCCCATGCATCCCCAATCGGCTGCAGCCTCAGTTGGCTGTTCTTTCAGATGGATTCGCCTTGCTTGAGGGACTGGCCAGAGGACTGGCCGGTTCCTGTTCGGTGGGAGGGTCGACCAGCAGGGGAGCGGCGAACATTTCCAGCAGGCGATTGGTGCCGGCGGTGAAGCGGCGGATTTCGCGCAGCGCTCCCACCAATTCCGGTGTGGTCTTCTGCAGCACAGCATCCACCCGGGTGGAGGTCTGGCCCACCTCCGCGCCCGTTCGCTGGTAGGCGCGCAGGGTGTCGCGGGTCACGGCTGCCGTGCTGCCGGTCTCGCGGTTGAGGGTGCCGGCCAGGCGGCTGACGTCGGCCAGGGTGCCGTTGAAGCGGCCGATGGCGCCGGGAAGGTCTTTCTCGACCACCTTGACCGTGCTCTGCAGGGTGCGATCCAGCTGCAGACGGGTCTGGGCCAGCTCCTGCAGAAGATCGGCCACGTCGGTGGGTGGGTCGTAAGGGATCAGAAGATCGGTGCGTGCCAACGCAGAACCCGGTGGGCTGGGGTCGGCCGTAATGGCGATTTCACTGTCGCCGATCACCCCGGGCCGGGTGCCGTAGGCGCGGCTACGCGGACCGAGCAGCGAGCGGTAGCGCTCCACGATGCGCAGATCCACGGCCACCACACCATCAGGTCCGAGCTGGACCCGATCCACCCGACCGATCCGATAGCCGGAGAGGGTCACATGCACGCCTGGCCAGATGCCGGTGGCGTCGCGGGTGCGCATCCGGGCTTCAAAGCTGTTGCGCCAGCGGAGCTGCTCCATCACCATGCCCCGCACCACCCAGCCGCCCATCAGCAGGGCGCCGATGATGAACAGCCAGCTCAGGCGGCTGACCACCGGCCGGCGGGGCGGCCATGCCGGCAGCTGGCCGGGGCCGGAAGGCGCTCCTGGGCCGGCGGGAAGGAGCTCTGTCATCGCAGGATTCCGTGGAACGGGTCGATCAGGGTGAGCCAGGCCGCCTCCAGGACGATCACCGCGAGAAAGCACTCCGGAATCGCATCGGCGATCAGGCGGGGCAATTCCTCAAGAGACGTCTGCAGCCGGCGGCCCTTGCGCAGGCAGAGGGCTTCGGCCACCGCGGCGAACAGGGCCGTGCGCAGCAGCGTCTGCATCAGATCACCCGGGCTGATCTGTCCCATCAGCTCCCACAGCTGCCCCGCGTTATCGAGACGGGGTGTGGCCACCACACCGGCCAGCAGGATGGCGCCCACGAAGTAAGGCAGTAGCAGCACCGCCGTGATCATCGCCGCAGTCAGTTCCCTCCAGAGGCGCGGGCCGCCGGCATCGGGCCGTTCACCCAGCTGCATCTGGTGCCAGCGGTGTCGCGCCACCAGGCCCACCCGCAGCGGGGCCGACCGACTGATCCAGATCAGGTTCACACCCACCGGCCCGAAGATCTGCAGGGTGCCGATCATCAGAGCCTCCATGCTGAGGCTGCTGTTCTGGCCCAGGGCGCTCGCGAGCATGGTGGTGAGGCCATAACCGAGCGTGGCCCCCACCAGCACCGCCAGTGGTGCCGCCTCTGCAAGCTCCTGGCGGATCCGCACCAACATCCGATCTCAGGCGGCGTGAGGGCGCCCCACGATGCCACAGGTGCCCGAGCCACTGATCAGGGCGGTGCCAGGGGGGGGCAGAAAAAGGGTCAGCGGAGCTGCAGCTGGCTGGCATAGGGCCCCAGCTCGTGGAGGCAGGCCCGGCCGCAGTGGCAGCCAAGGCTGAGCGCGGCGGCCAGGGACCAACCGG
>NZ_JAYGIC010000055.1:0-2877 GCF_034931105.1 Synechococcus sp. CCY9201
CATCTGGCCAGCGCGCTTGCTCAAGGGCGGCCTCACACTTCTCCTCTGTGCCGTAGAGCTCTATGAACTGAGGCAGAGAAAGACTCGGCTGGAACTGGATCCGATTCATGGCCATAGCGATCCCGACCGGTACATGCGTATCAGCCTAAGTGCTGGAAGGGCTCTGACGGAGCTTGCTACCTAATCAAGAGAGCCTATCGCCGTCGTCATGGTCATTATCCAGACGTGATCTGTGCCGATCAGATTGATCGGACTCGAGCGAACCGCGCTTTCTGTCAGCGTCATGGGATTCGCCTGAGTGGACCTCGCCTTGGTCGGCCCAAGAGCGATCCTGAGCTTGTGGCAGAAGAGACAGTGTCTTGATGATCAACGGCAACGTAACGCGGTAGAAGGCAAAATCGGACAGGGGAAGCGGCGGTTTGGATTGGGTTTGATTCGTGAGAAGCTGGCTGCCACCCAAGGATCAGCCATTGCATTGGCTGTACTGGTGATCAATCTCGAGAAGCTGCATGAGCTTCTGTTTGTCCTTATTGCCTTCTTGTTGCAGCTACTGAGCGGCACTGCATCCATCCGAAGAGGCGAGGAGCGACTCCTGAGCAATCAACCGGCTGCAGCCTGAGCAACAACATTCAGGGTTCGGCCGGGCCTCCCCACGTTGCTGACCTGGGGCAGGTTCTTACTTTCTCAGGAGACTCTCAGTAAAATACCAGCGACAAATTATACGATGATTTTCTAATGATCCCTTTGTGAAGTCCTGCTGCAGATAATTCCGTGATCCACGTGTCCTCGGCAATCGCAAGGATGCTTCCTGTGGATCTTAAGGTCTGCAGATTGTTGCGAATGAATAAATCGGCGGTCCTGAATCCAAATGGATTAAACATGTAGACGAATGACGGCTGCGCGATCAGCTTATGACTGCGCGCGTCGTCGACGAAAAATGTGATCGGAATCTGCTCCTGGCGCAGGGTCGAAAACTGCAGCAAATTCTTTCTTGAGGTGCTGATGAGTTCCTCCGAGAAATCAAAGCCGCTATAGGTTTTGAACCTGTAGTTTTCTGCGAAGTAGATTGTCGATATTCCGCTGCCGCAGCCAACGTCAAGAAGGCGGAAGTAAAAGGGATTGAATTTAGGTGGTGTCATGTCTATCAGCCTGTCGATATTTCTTAACCATCCGATCTGAAAATGCTGCGAATCGCTGACATCCATTCCCTCGATGTTCAGTCTTGCCAAGTCTCTTTCGTCTCGATGAAGATTGTATCGATTGATCCATTGATCATTGTAGTATTGATTGGCTTCTTTTCTCCACTGGAATTCAGGATCATTCCACCTTGGTGTAAACTTAAGGCCAGGATGGCAGCTGGGCTCCATGGCGGTCACGGAAGCAACTTGTTGAGATTCTATCTCTTGGCTGATTCCGATTTCACAGGAATCATGCAGGGGAGGCAAGGCCTTGAGGCTTTGCATGGTCGAAACTTGTGATTGATTGGACCGGAGACAGGAGGCCATACTTATGGGTTTTTACCCTTGCTCTTTTCGTGGCGCCCGTGCGTGTCTCCAGGCGTACTGATTGGACAACTCATCCTGACGCTTCAAACTCGGATGAATCAACTCGGCCACTACGGCTCTGAATCGTTGTCAGTACTCGCTCAAGGGTTTGAGGAATCAAAGGAGGCGCAACCCCCTCGCGCCTTGCTTGAAACGAAGAACCCCGTGGCAGGAAGCGAGGCTGACAGGGCGTTGGGTTGTTGACGGCAGCTCTCCAGCTGATTCAGCGACCCTCCATGTCTTGAAGGTGAAGGGTGGAGACGTTCTCCCTGTGATGTTGATGTGCGTTTTGATGTCTGGTGGCAAAGTCTGTGTCAGAGATAGTTTTCAGTGGTTGACGTTCGCACATCCTTCAATGATTGCGTTCGCTCAGAATATCCACCTTCCATCTGCTTCGTCAGAGGCTTCTCTGCATTGTCGATGCGCTGGCTTGGATCAGGCAGGCGCCAGCCGGCCTGAGCGAACGACTCTGAAGCAGACCTGGTGATTTTGACGTATGGGCACTGATAACAGTATCCTGTATTGATCAGGATCTCTGGCCAAAGAAATGAGTAAGCTCAAGTATTATGGTCACCTGGGAGATGATATTGATGACCCGCTAGAATATTTTCAAGAGCAAAATTATATTATCTGCAGAGGAGCCACTGATCCGGATAAAATTGATCAAGTGTTTAATATCTATAATGACATCGTGGTTGATTCGGATAGTAATTATCTGCGGCAATCGGGCCTTTGTGAGCGGCATGCCAAGACCGGAGTCGGGGGAGTTGCTAATTGTCTGTTGAATTGCCACAGTTATGAAGAGGGCGATAATGGTATGCTTTCTAGTGCAATTCTTTCTCTTCTGGGCTCTTCGAGCGTTCAGAAATCATTGTCTCAAATTAGTGGCAAGAACAATATCTTCAAGCTTTTTCAGACTATGCTTTTTGATCACGCTACCACTCCCCCTCATCAAGACTGGATTTATCTTGATTCCCGGCCTAACGTTCACCTGATAGCTGCTTGGGTTGCGCTTGAGGATACGCACCTTGAAGGAATCAGATTTTATGTCTACCCGGGTACTCATCTTATGGCTCCTCGGAGTGGCTATCTTGATCGGCAACATCATGCCATGTACGATGGCTTTCTGGCTGAAATTCGCACTTACCTAGAGTCGCAGGATCCACAGATTTATGCCCCTCCTCTTAAGAAAGGAGATATTTTCTTTCTTGATTAGGTAGCAAGCTCCGCCCTCCTCAGGAGGTGTTCGGGTCGTGCAGTGCAGAGACAGGCCGCCTGGAGCACTTGATCGGTCATCTCTTCCAGCTTGAAGCGGTGATTGAAGCGGAAGCTG
>NZ_JAYGIC010000056.1:0-2262 GCF_034931105.1 Synechococcus sp. CCY9201
GGGCGAGGTTGTCGATCCAGCAGTCTTCCGCCAGCCAGCAGGCGTGGCCCACCACGAGGCGCCAGGGGAACTTGACCCGCAGGCCGGGCTTGATGCGGCAACCGGAGCCGATGCGCGCCCCGAAGAGACGCAGCAGCTGCGCACGCCAGGCAAAACCAGGCAACCAGCGGGCCGCGAGCAGGGGAGAGCCCAGACAGAACCAGGCCGTCTGCACCAGGGTGGAGGCTCCGGGGTGCCAGTCGGGTGGGGTGCGGTAGCGATCGAGCTGCTGGATCACCGGGGCGCAACACCTGGCGGCCTGTGGGCTGTGGGGCCGAACCAACGCAGATCACGCTGCAGCTCCAGGGCCATGCGGCTGCCACTGGCCAGGAGGTTGTGATACTCGGCGGGAGTCAGCACCAGAGCATCGCAACTGAGGGGGAGTTGCTCCAGGGGCCACTGGCGGAGGCGCAGGTGCTGCGGTCCGGTGGCGGCAGCATCGATGAGCAGAAGATCAAGATCGCTGCCCACAGCGGCAGTGCCGCGGCCGTAGCTGCCGAACACCCCCACCTGAAGCAGGGAGGGATGCCGGGATCGCTGTTCCAGCGCCCAGGCCTGCGCTTCAGCGAGCACCTGCTCAGGACTGGGCCAGCGCAGCACGGATTGCGTCAACGACCGCACGGGCATGGCTCAGAGCGTCCTGGCTTTGCAAACGGCCGAAATGATCGGTCGGAGCACCATCGGGAAGGCTATCGGGATAGCGGGTGGGGATGTAGAGCGCATCGAGAATGCGCAGCCTGTCAGCCAGATCGGGCACCGCGGCAGCCAGCTGGGCCGCCGCCGCCGACGGCAGTTCCTGGAGCGACCTCCCCAGACCATGGCCCCAAACCTGCTGACCGAGCTCGAGATGCAGAGCCTTGAGGGCCTTCTCCACAGCCTGATGACAGGCAAAGCAAGCCCACTCGTGGTGACCCGCCTCAGCACTCAAGGAGGCGAGAGCCAGATCGGCCCTGGCCTGATGCAGCCAGTCGGCTGAACGGTTCATGGGCTCATTGTGCAGCCGATCCCCCTTTCATTCAGAGCAATGACTGAGCAGGCAGGGAAGCTCACCGCGGGACTGGGCTGTGCCACCGCGCCTGGGGGCACGCTGCCGCTCACCACGGCGCCGAGGGCCACCACAGCCCCGGCGCCGATCCGCGAGGGTGACGGGGGCGAGGTTGTCGATCCAGCAGTCTTCCGCCAGCCAGCAGGCGTGGCCCACCACGAGGCGCCAGGGGAACTTGACCCGCAGGCCGGGCTTGATGCGGCAACCGGAGCCGATGCGCGCCCCGAAGAGGCGCAGCAGCTGCGCACGCCAGCCAAAACCAGGCCGTCTGCACCAGGGTGGAGGCTCCGGGGTGCCAGTCGGGCGGGGTGCGGTAGTGGTCAAGCTGCTGGATCAACCTAGATCTGGCAATCAGGAAGAACGCTTCAGAGCAAATCCAATCGCTCCACCAAGAACCAACTGGAGCACACCTGCAGCCCAGTCGGCCCTCTTCTCAGGAATGGGTCGGAAGAAGCTGAGCAAAAGCACGAGCAGAGCTCTGAAGTCAACAGTGGGATCGCTCATTCAGATGCTGATCAAGGTCTCACGCTGGTCGTCGGTGACGAACTGCAGGGTGGCACCTGCTTCTTCCCGTTCCTTCACCAGCAGGTAGAGGGCAAGAGCGCGGCGAAACACATCGGTTTTGGTGAGCCCTTCTGCGGTGGCAAGCGCCTCCAGGCGATCACTGAGGCGATCGGGGAGGCGAACCTCCAAACGCGCCGTGCTCATGGATTGAATCGCGAAGACATCAATCCGATTGTACGGGAATTTTCCGGGATTCTTACGGGCATTCAGCCCAACTCCACAAACCCCGGCCGCTCGCCGCCGCCAATCATCCAGCTGTAGAGCTGGCGTGTCTGCTGCGCCACCCGGGGCCAGCTGTAGCGCTCCGCCACCAGGGCCCGGCCGGCGGCGCCCATGGCGGAACGCTCGGCGGCGCTGAGGGCCAACAGCTGCTGCAGGGAGGCGGCGAGGGCGACGGCATCGGGTTCTGCGGGCAGGGCGGCGCCGGCACTGAAGGCTTCCGGCAGGTTGCAGGCACCGCTGAGCAGGCAGGGCAGCTGGTGGGCCATGGCCTCGAGGGCCGCCATCGGCAGGCCTTCGGAAAACGACGGCAGCACGAAACCGGAGGCGGCGGCCAGCACCGACGCCTTGGCATCGCCGAAGCAGGGCCCCTGCACCAGCAGCCGGGGCAGCTC
>NZ_JAYGIC010000057.1:0-1794 GCF_034931105.1 Synechococcus sp. CCY9201
TGGCCGCGGCCCTGGAGCTGCAGAGCCCGGCCGTAGTGACCAGCGGCGGGGCCCTGCGCCACCCGGAGGGCCTGCACCAGCGTTTCGCCCAGCGGCTGCAGGAGCGTCTGGGCGGCGCCCATCTGGTGGACCCGCGGGGCGATGCCTGCGCCGGTGCCCTCCAGCTCGCCCAGCAGCTGGCGGATCAGGCAGCCTGAGCCCTCAAGCCGCACAGAGGTGCGCTTCGGCCTCGGCCGCCAGGTGGTGAGTCCAGTGATCCACCTGGCCCTGTTCGGCCGCCTCCACCATCACCCGCAGCAGGGGCTCGGTGCCGCTGGCCCGCACCAGCACCCGTCCCTGACCCTCCATCGCCTGCTCGGCCGCCTCCACCGCACGACGCAGCGGCTCACACTGCTGCCACTGCTGCCGCCGCTGCCGATCGGGCACGGTCACGTTGACGAGCCGCTGGGGGTAGGGCCGGAAGCTGCTCTCAAGCCAATCGGCCAGGCTCAGGCCGGCCTGGTGCAGGCGGGTGGCCACCTGCAGGGCGGTGAGCAGGCCATCGCCGCTCATGCCATGGCGGGCCGAGAGGATGTGACCCGACTGCTCACCACCGAGACCCGCCCCCAGCTCCTCCATCGCCTGGTGGACGTACTGATCCCCCACGGCGGTGCGCTCCAGCACCCCGCCACGGGCCTGCCAGGCACGCTCGAAGCCCAGGTTGGACATCACCGTGGCCACAATGCGGTTCTGGGGCAGCTGATCGGCCTCCTGCAGGGCCGTGCCCCAGAGGTAGAGGATCTGATCGCCGTCCACCACCCGACCCTGGCCATCGACGGCCAGCATGCGGTCGGCATCGCCATCGAAGGCGAATCCCATGGCGGCACCGCTGGCGAGCACGGCCTGCCGCAGCGGCTCGAGATGGGTACTGCCACAGCCCATATTGATGCGGTGGCCATCCGGCTCGCCGTGCAGCACGGTCACCGCGGCACCGAGGTCACGGAAGACCGCCTCCCCACAGGCGGCGGCCGATCCCCAGCAGAGGTCGAGCACCACCGGGCACCCATCCAGTCGCCTCCCCTCGACGCTGGCCAGCAGACCCTGCCGATAGACCTCCAGCAGGTCGCCCCGCTCATAGGCAGAGCCGAACGTCTCGGAGCCGCTGGCAATGTTGCCGCTAGTGCTGGGGCCGCCGATCGGAGCTTCGGCCTCAGTCTCCGGCGTGCCCCGCAGACCGCGCTCGATCGCCTCCTGCTGGTCGCGGCTGAGCTTGGCGCCGGAAGCCCCGAACACCTTGATGCCGTTGTCGTGGGGAGGGTTGTGGCTGGCCGAGACCATCAGCCCACCAGCCAGCCCGAGGCGGCGGATCGTGCCGGGCACCGCCGGTGTGGGGCAGAGACCCAGGTTCCAGACCTCCCGACCCGCGGCGGTCAGACCGGCGGTGAGGGCCGCCACCAGCATCGGTCCGCTGGTGCGCGAATCACTGCCGATCACCACCGGGCCGTCGGTGCGCAGCACCCGCCCGCACCAGTAGCCCACCTGCAGCGCCAGGGCCGGGGTCACGCAGGTACCGACGCGGCCGCGGATTCCGTCCGTGCCGAAGCCGGTGACGGCGTCACCCAGGGGTGCACCGATCGGAGGGGGCAGCGGCCCGGGCATGGCGACGCGATCGATGGCGGGCAGCAGGTTAAGCGCCGTGTCCCGCCCCGCCCTCGCCATCACCGCCAGCGGCACGACTCCGGGTCAGCGCCAGCGACGCGGCCAGCAGGCCCAGCGCAGCAGCTCCGCCACCGCCCAGAGCAGCAGCAGGCCCAC
>NZ_JAYGIC010000058.1:0-1264 GCF_034931105.1 Synechococcus sp. CCY9201
CAGGGCCTATTAGAAGTCTGTCCCAATAGGTCTGGCGGTGGCGCCCCGCCTACGGTGACCTGCGCGGGACCCGCTCTTGACCCTTGGCCTCTGAGCCCGCCGCCAACCCTGCTGCAGCAGGCGATCTGATCAGCTTTCTCCAGGCGCTGCCGGACTGCCGGATGCGCCGCGGCATCCGCTTCCCCCAGTGGTGGATGCTGCTGGTGGCCATCCTGGCGATCCTCAGCGGCCAGGGATCGCTGGTGGGCATGGAGCGTTTTGCAAAGCGCCACCGGCAGACGCTCAACGAGCTGTTGGGCACTGACTTCGGCAAGTCGCCGTCTGACTCCACCTTTCGGCTGCTGCTGGCCCAGCTGGATGTGGCGGGCTTTGAAACCCTCCTGCGTGACTGGATGGCGGCTGTCCAGCCGGGCGTGGCCGAGGGGCTCGACACCCTGGTCTGTGATGGCAAGACGCTGCGGGGCTCCATCGCTGAAAACACCTCTGGCGCAGCGAAGTTCATTGCCCAGGTGAGCCTGTACTCCCAGACGCTGGGCGTGGCGATCGCCCAGACCACCTACGCCACCGATACCGGTGGCGAAATCCAGGCGCTGCGCCAGCTGCTGGAGGCGGTGGAGCTTGAGGGTGTGCTGGTGCAGGCCGACGCGCTACATGCGAACCGCCCTTTTTCCTCTATCTCGCCCAGCGCGGCGCCGACTTCCTGATCGCCGTCAATCACAGCCGCCGCAAGGGGTTTCGGCTGATCAGAGACCGGCTCACCTATGGCCGGCGAATCCCGTGGCGCACCAGCAGACGGGAAGTGAAACGGGGCCGTGACATCACCTGGACCCTGCGGGCGATGCCCGCACCGGAGTGGGTGGTGGAGCAGTGGCCGGGCAGCGCCACGATCATCGCCGTGCGCAGCCACGGCATCCGTGATGGCAAGCCGACGGATGAGACCCGTTACTACGTCTCGAGTCTGCGAACCGGAGCCAAGGCCCTGTTGCGGCACGTCAGAGACCGGTGGTCGATTGAGAACAGCTGGCACTGGGTGCGCGATGTGGCGCTACGGGAAGACGGCCACCGCTACCGGGAGGACAACGGCGTCCAGATCCTGGCCACCCTCCGCAGCCTGGCGATCAATGCCCTGCGGCTCGATGGGATCTGGTCGATCACCGAGGCCATCGCTGCCCTCGCGCACGACATCAAGGGTCTGCTGAGGCTGCTGGGGTGGCAGGAAGCCGCGAAGAAACAGCCATCAGGATGACTTCTAATAGGCCCTGGG
>NZ_JAYGIC010000059.1:0-60226 GCF_034931105.1 Synechococcus sp. CCY9201
GGCGATGACACCACAGCCCCGGGGCCGCGGGGCTGGCCGGCGGCAGCTGGCCCGGCACTGGACGGCCCAGGACAGGAGCCTGGCCCGCAGCCAGGGCTATCGCCACTTCTCCCTGGTGGGTCGACGGGGCCGGGCGCGCGATCCGATCGCCGCCTGCGCGGCCGAACTGGAGGCGGTGCTGCAGCCCGGCTTCCGGCTGCTGGTGCCGTTGCCGGAGCTGCACGACCCCAGCCTCTGGTGCAGCGGCTGGCTGTCCCTGCCTGCCAGGGAAGATGGGGCCAGTCACCGCCGCCCCATGCAGATTCTCCCCGCCATCGACCTGCTGGACGGTCAGTGTGTGCGGCTGCACCAGGGCGACTACGACCAGGTGACCCGCTTCAGCGACGACCCCGTGGCCCAGGCCCTCGCCTGGCAGCGCCAGGGAGCGGAGCGGTTGCATCTGGTCGATCTCGACGGCGCCCGCTGCGGCGAGCCGGTCAACGATGGGGCCGTCAAGGCGATCACCGCCGCCCTCGACATCCCGGTGCAGCTCGGCGGCGGCGTGCGCTCGTTGGAGCGGGCAGAGGAGCTGTTGGCCTGCGGCCTGGATCGGGTGATTCTGGGCACGGTGGCGATCGAGCAGCCGCAGCTGGTGCTGCGTCTGGCGGAGCGCCATCCCGGCCGGATCGTGGTGGGGATCGATGCCAAGGACGGCAAGGTCGCCACCCGCGGCTGGATCGAGGAGAGCACGGTCGAGGCCACGGCCCTGGCCCAGAGCTTCGCCGGCAGCGGCATCGCCGCGATCATCAGCACCGACATCGCCACCGATGGCACCCTGGCGGGCCCGAACCTGGAGGCCCTGCGCGCCATGGCGGACGCCAGTCCGGTGCCGGTGATCGCCTCGGGTGGCATCGGCTGCCTCGAACATGTGCTGTCGCTGCTGCCGCTGCAGGCCCTGGGGGTGGAGGGCGTGATCGTGGGCCGGGCCCTCTACGACGGGCGCCTCAGCCTGGCCGATGCGCTGCAGGCGGTTGGTGAGGGCAGGCTGCAGGACGTGCCACCGCTGGGGGCACCGTTGGGCTTCGGTGATGGCGTCGTCGCCTGAACCGCTTTCTCCCCCCCCCCTACAGCTGCCGCCCCCCCCTATAACAGAGCCATATCCACTTCGCTTGAGCCGTGGTCGCCGCCCCCGCCGAATCCGTCGCTCCGGCACCGGCTGGGTCGGCTGATGCTCAAGCGGGATGCGTTGCCGCCGAATCCCTGGCCGCCTCCAGCTCCACCGAAGACTCTGGCCTCAACTCTGATGAGCCCCGTCTGCCCGGCAGCGTCGACGACGTGTATCAGCGGTGCCGCGATCTGGGGATGCGGCTCAGTCGCCAACGGCGAATGGTACTGGATCTGCTCTGGGCCGAACGGGATCACCTCAGCGCCCGCGACATCTTCGAGAAGCTGAACGATCTAGGCCGCAACATCGGCCATACCTCCGTTTATCAGAACCTTGAGGCGCTCCAATCGGCCGGCGTGATCGAATGCCTCGATCGTGCCAATGGCCGGCTCTATGGCTACCGCGCCGATCCCCATAGCCATCTCACCTGCAGCGAGACCGGCGCCATCCAGGACCTGGACGTGGTACTGCCCGAAGCCCTGGTTCGGCAGATCGAAGAGCTCACCGGATTCGCGATCGAGTCGTACACCCTGCATCTCACCGGCCGGCCACGCCGCTGAGTTTTCCGCGGTTCCAGCCCCATCCCGTCGATCGCCGACGCAGAGTTCACCCCGTCAAAGAACCCGGTCAGTCCATCCGGTCAACCCGCCACACCTCTGGAGTTCTGAGGCAGTGATCGGTACCTTGGGCCCACTCCGTGCCCCTGGGCGTGCGTTCCACATCGGGCTCGTCGCCCCCTGTCTCCGTTCCGCAGCTGCTGCTGTTGGCCGACCCCCTGCTGCGCCATGGGCTGGCCAAACTGCTCAGCGGTGAGCCAAGCGGCTACCGGGTGGCCCTGGCTGCCGAGGCGCTCCAGGGTGCGCCGCAGTTGATCCTGTGGTGCCTGGCGGCCCCCTTGCCCCCACCTGAGGCCTTGCTGACCGAAGTGCAGCACCTGCAGGAGCGCTGGCAACCGGCACCGATCCTGCTGACCCTGCCCGCCGGGGCCACCGACCGGCGCGAACAGTGGCTGGCTCTGCCGGTGCAGGGACTGCTGCAGGACCCCGACCCCGACGCTCTGCTGGAGGCGATCACGACCTTGCTGGCCGGCGGGCGGGTGGTGCACCTCGCTGCCAGCGGCAGCGCAGCGGCGACTCCGCCGAGCAGCGCGCCGGTGCTGGGGCTGGGTCAGTGGTTGCTGCTCAGCGGGCTGCAGCAGATCGATGCCGATCTGGCCCTCTGCGCCCACCTGCTCGATCCGCCGCCGCAGAGCCTGTTACAGCAACTGCTGCTGGAGGGTCGCCAGCGGGAGCTGCGGGTCGCCCGGCAGTTCCTGCTCTGGATCTGGGCACCCGCCCAGCTGGCCTGGAGTCAGGAGATCCCGGAGCTGCCGTCTCCCCCCGCTGAGGCCAGCGGCACGGCCCTGACCCGCCGCTCCAGCACCAGCCTCACCCTGCGCCAGCGGGATGCCAGCAGCGTCTGGCAGGCGATCCGAGCCCGCCTGCAGGAGACCTGCCGCGCCGAGCTGGCCAACCGCAGTGGCCTGCTGCTGGCCCTTGAGGGGCTCAGCCCCAGCCGCCGGGAAGACCTGCTGCTGGCCCTGCTGGAGCAGTTCGACCGCCTGCGCCTGCGGCTGATGCAGGACAACCAGCGTGGTGTGGCTCTGCAGGACAGCTGGCGGGCCTGGCAGGCGGAGCTGCGCCGCGAGGCCCTGCGCTGCATGGCCGGCACCTACGTGCAATTGCCCTGCGATGGCAGCCTCCGGCCCGTGGCCGACACCCTGCTGGCCAGTGCGGCACTCACCGACGACGACCCGGAACTGCCCGATCCCCAGCCGATGCTGATCAGCCTGGTTCAGGCCCAGCCGGTGATGGTCGACGGACGGCTGCTGGCGCCGGATGAACCGCTGGCCTTGCTCCACCTCGAACTGCTGGTCAGCAACTGGCTGGTGCGCAGCGCCGAGCTGATCTGCCTCGATGTGCTGGCCTGCTGCGGGGCCTGGCCGGAACTGCGCCGCTATCTGCTGCGGCCCGAACTGCTCTCGACCCGCAACCTGGAGCGGTTGCGCAACCGCCTCAGCGCCCAGCAGCGCTGGAGCGAATGGTTCGAGCGGCCCGTGCTGCTCTACGAAAGCCGGCGGCAGTTGTTCCGGCTCGACCAGGGTGCCATCGAGACCCTCGCCCTCACCGAGCCCCGTGATCAGGAACTGCGCCGGCTGGGCTGGTGGCAGCAGCTGGTCACCCTGGCGCTGGAGGGCCGCGATGCCCTGGCTCCCCAGCTCCAGGCCCTGCTGCGCCGGCTCGGCGATTTCGTGGTGGTGCTCCTCACCCAGGTGGTGGGTCGCGGTCTGGGCTTGATCGGCCGCGGCATCCTGCAGGGCATGGGCCGCAGTGTGGGCCGCAGCTGATCCCCTGCCAGGCTGGCCAGGTCAGTCCAGACGGGCGCACGTCACAATGGCGCCACCCGCCCATGCCCGTTGTTGTCTTCGGCCCTGCTTCCTGTTCTGCGGCGCGCAATCACCCGGCTGGTGGCGCTGGTGCTGCTCAGCCTCGGCCTGATCGCCCTGCCCGCCGGAGCCCAGGCCTCGCTCACCAACGACAACTACGACGGCAACATCTACGCCCTCTACGCCGGCAACGGGTCGCTCGTGCCACCCCGCAACAGCCTGGCGGACGCCCTGGCGGCTCACCGGCCGTCGGTGGTGATCTACTACCTCGATGATTCAGCCGCCAGCAAGCAGTTTTCGCCGGTGGTGTCGGAGCTGCAGCGGCTCTGGGGCAACAACATTGACCTGCTGCCCCTGGTGACCGATCCGCTCCAGAACCGCCCCGATGGCGGCAGCAGCGATCCGGCCCACTACTGGAAGGGCACCGTGCCCCAGGTGGTGGTGCTGGATGGAGACGGCACGGTGCTGCTCGACGCCGCCGGCCAGGTGAACCTCGAGGCGATCAACGACGCTGTGAGCCGCGCCACCGGGATCGCCCTGCCGGAAGGGCAGGCCACCAGGACCACCGTCAGCTTCAACGAACTCAATGCCGAGGTGGTGACCAGCCGCTGAGGGGTGGCCCGATCCCTGTCCAGTTTCTGATCCAGTCCCAGCCCAGGTCGTGCCCCCCTCTCTGCCCCAGATCGTGCCCCCGTCTCCGCCTCTCTCTCCGTCCCAGCCCGGTGCTGCCGCCACCCGGATCGAAACGGACAGCCTTGGGGAGGTGGCGGTTCCGGCCGGCCATCTCTGGGGAGCCCAGACCCAGCGCTCCTTGCGCTATTTCGGCTTCGGGCAGGCCATGCCCCTGGAGGTGGTGCATGCCTTCGCTCAGCTCAAGGCGGCCTGCGCTGAGGTGAACCACGAGGAGGGCAAGCTCACCGCCGATCTGGCGGAGCGGATCGTGGCTGCGGCCGAGGCGGTGGCCAACGGCGAGCTGGATGGCGAGTTTCCGCTGCGGGTGTGGCAGACCGGCTCCGGCACCCAGACCAACATGAACGTCAACGAGGTGATCGCCAACCTGGCGATCAGGGCCGCTGGCGGTGTGCTGGGCAGCAAGAGTCCGGTGCATCCCAATGATCACGTCAACCTCAGCCAGTCGAGCAACGACACCTTCCCCACGGCCCTGCACATCGCCGTGGTGATTGGCCTTGAACGTCGACTGAGGCCAGCGCTGCAGGCCCTGATCGAGGCGCTGCGGGCCAAGGCCGAGGCCTATGCCGACGTGATCAAGATCGGTCGCACCCACCTGCAGGATGCGGTGCCCCTTGGCCTGGGCCAGGAGTTCGGCGGCTACGTGGCCCAGCTGGAGCTGGGCCTGGAGAGCCTCAAGGCCACCCTGCCCCAGGTGCGCCAGCTGGCGATCGGCGGCACCGCCGTGGGCACGGGGCTGAACGCCCCGCGGGGCTACGGCGAGAAGGTGGCCGCCCGCCTGAGCCAACGGATCGGGCTGCCCTTCACCAGCGCCCCCAACAAGTTCCAGGCCCTGGCGGGCCACGAACCGCTGGCCGCCGCCCATGGCGCCCTCACGGTGCTGGCCGGCAGCCTGATGAAGATCGCCAACGACATCCGCTGGCTCGGCAGCGGCCCCCGCTGCGGCCTCGGGGAGCTGATCCTGCCGGAGAACGAACCGGGCTCCTCGATCATGCCCGGCAAGGTGAATCCCACCCAGTGCGAGAGCCTCACCATGGTGGCGGTGCAGGTGATGGGCAACAACACCGCCGTGCAGATGGCCGCCAGCCAGGGCAACTTCGAGCTGAATGTGTTCAAGCCCCTGATCGCCCACAACGTGCTCGAAAGCATCGAGCTGCTGGCCGGCGCCTGCTCCAGCTTCCGGGTGCACTGCATTGAGGGCCTGCGGCCGGATGAGGGCCGCATCGAGGCGCTGCTGGATCAGAGCCTGATGCTGGTGACGGCGCTCACGCCGGCGATCGGCTACGACCGGGCCTGCTCGATCGCCAAGCATGCCCACCAGCACCAGCTCAGCTTGCGGGAAGCGGCCCTGGTGCTGGGCGAACTCACGGCCGAGGAGTTCGACCACTGGGTGCAACCCGAGCAGATGGTGTGAGCCTGCAGAGAAATCCGGCACACGGGTGGGGCTTCACCCGTACGGCCAACGACTCCAAGGGCGAGCAGGACGTAGAGCCTTGCAGACCAGGCTTCAGATGGCGCAAAACCGTTCATTCTCTGCCTGAATGAACTCTGGCCCAGCAGGATGATCCCAGGTGTGCTGAACCCCTCGCTTCCGTTCCATGACCAGCGCTGCACTCCCCGCCGATGAAGCTCTGCGCCTGGAGGCACTGCAGCGGAGCGCGCTTCTGGATGGTCCCAACGAAGAGAGGTTTGATCGATTGACCCGGCTGGCCCGACGCCTGTTTGATGTGCCGATCGCCCTGGTGACCCTGGTGGATGCCAACCGGCAGTGGTTCAAATCCTGCATGGGGCTGAATACAACTGAAACCCCTCGCGATGTGGCTTTCTGCGCACACGCCATCCTGGAAGACCACATCTTCCTCATTCCCGATGCCCGTGCAGACCAACGCTTTGCGCACAATCCCCTTGTCACCGGCGAGCCGCACATCCGCTTCTACGCAGGCAGGCCCTTGAAGGATCTCCAAGGCTTTGCCCTTGGAACCCTCTGCCTGATCGATCAGAAACCCCGCGAGCTGTGTGACGACGATCTGGCCACATTGGAGGATCTGGCGCAGATCGCGGAGAGTGAACTGGCCGGCTTCCAGCTCTCGATCACCGATGAACTCACCGGGATCACGAATCGGCGGGGATTCCTGAATCTTGCAGCCTACGGCCTTACGCTCTGCCAGCGCCAGAAGCTCCCGGCAACATTGGTGTTCTTCGATCTCGATGGGCTGAAGGCGATCAACGACACCAGGGGCCACGCCGCCGGCGATGGCCTGATTCGTCAGTTCGCCTCACTGCTGGCGGTGGCCTTCCGCAGCTCGGATCTGGTCGCTCGGTTGGGAGGCGACGAGTTCGTGGCATTGCTGGTCAACGTCACCGTGAGTGACGCGCGCAGGGCAGTGGCAGCCCTGGAGCTTGCAGCCATTCAGGAAAAACAGAAACCCGAGAATACGTGGGACTTGCAGTTCTCCTGCGGGGTCGTTGCCTTCGATCCATCACGCCATGGAAGCATCTCTGATCTGATCGAGGAGGGAGATGCTCTGATGTACCAGGCGAAACGAAAGAAAAGCTAGAATCACTGAACTATCCTTTCACGTCTCCTTGCTGAGTGGATGCACCATGCACTCGCGAGGCACCAGTGGATGAACCTTGGCATCCATCCGCGCCCGAGAAGGGGCATTGCAATCCTTCGCCCATCAGATCAGCTCTAGGGACCACCGTAAGCTTTCCTTACGTAGGGCTGCACTCCGACCCAGCGGCGCTTGCATCGGACCAGCGAAGGTCCTGCCATGTCCACTCCCGCATCTCCCGCCCCGGATCGGGGCAGCGCTGCCGCCTTTCTGGGTCCGCTGCGGCGCACACCGCCCCTGGTGTTCGCCATGGCGGTGCTGGGGGTTGGACTGGTCACAGCCAGTGCCGTGGCGGTGAAGGGGCTCCGTCGCGCCAACGACGCCATCACCGTGACCGGCGCCAGCACCGAACGGATCCGCAGCGACTTCGCCGATTGGATGGTGGTGGTGAGCGCCGGCGGCGCCAGCCAGCAGGAGTCGTGGCAGGCCCTGCAGCCGCTGGTGCAACGCAGCCGCACCTGGCTCCAGGAGCAGGGCATCACGGCGGCGGAGCTCTCGCTTGATCCGGTGCGTTCGGACCGGGAGGAGGTGCGCGATCCCCGCACCGGCGAGTTGCGATCGGTGAGCTGGACCAGTCGCCAGACCCTGCGTATCGCCAGCCCCGATGTGGACCGGATCGCGCGGGTCTCGGCCGGCATTGGCAGCCTGATCGGCGAGGGCATCCCGCTCACGATCGAGGAGCCGGCCTACACCTTCACCAAGCTGGCGGAGAAGCGGGTGGACATGCTCGCCAAGGCCACCCGTGATGCGCGGCAGCGGGCTGTTGCCATCGCGCGCGAGGCCGGCAGCGGCATCGGCGCGATCACCAACGCCGACACTGGCCTGTTCCAGATCACCCGTCCCAACTCCACGGACATCGGCGACGGTGGCTCCTACGACACCCGCACCATCGACAAGGACATCACGGCGATCATGGGGGTGACCTTCCGGGTGGAGTGAGGCTCAGAGGAGGTTGGCCGCCAGTTCCGCCAGGGCCGAGCGCTCACCACGCAGCAAGGTGACATGGCCCGCCAGGGGCTGGCCCTTGAAGCGCTCCACCAGCCAGGTGAGGCCGTTGCTTTCCGCATCCACGTAGGGATTGTCGATCTGATAAGGATCGCCGGTGAGCACGATCTTGGTGCCCTCGCCCACCCGGGTCACGATCGTCTTCACCTCATGGGGGGTGAGGTTCTGCGCCTCGTCCACCACCATGAACTGGCGTGGAATCGAGCGGCCGCGGATGTAGCTGATCGCCTCCACTTCCAGCAAGCCCATCCCCTTCAGATCCGCCCAGCTGTTGCGTGGCCCCCGCTGGCCGGCCCGCATCGACCCGCGGTCTTCGCCGCCGAGCAGGAAATCGAGGTTGTCGATGATCGGTTGCATCCAGGGACCCATCTTGTCCTCCAGATCCCCCGGCAGAAAGCCGAGTTCCTTGCCCAGGGAGATCACCGGCCGCGTTACCAGCATGCGGTCGTAGCGGTGCTCATCCGCCACCTGATGCAGCCCCGCCGCCAGGGCCAGCAGGGTCTTGCCGGTGCCCGCCTTGCCCACCAATGTCACCAGCTGCACGGCCGGATCCAGCAGCAGATCGAGGGCAAAGCTCTGCTCGCGGTTGCGGGCCTGTACCCGCCCCAGCTTCACCTTCGTCACCCGCTGCAGCGGATGGATCGCCCCATCGGCCGCGTCATAGCGGGCCAGCAGGGTGTGGCTGGGCTGGGCTGGATCCACCAGCATCACCCCTTCATTGGCCTGCAGCGTTCCGCCGGGAATGGCCCCATCCGGCAGCGCCGCGATCGCCAGTCCCCCATCTCCTTTGACCTGATCCATCCGGCCTGCGTCGATCCAGACCTCGCAGACGCCGGGATAGAGATCGGCGATGTCCACCTTGTCGGTGGTGTAATCCTGCGCGGTGAGTCCCACCGCATCGGCCTTGATGCGCAGGTTGGTGTCCTTGGTGACCAGCACCACCGGAGGTTGGCTGCCCATCACCTCCGAGAGCCGCTGCTCAAGGGCTACGGCCAGGATGTTGTTGTCGCCATTGCCAGCCTTCAGTTCCGGCGGCAGTTGGGTGAGGGTTTCACTGCGGCAGAACACCACCTTGAGGTGTCCGCCATCCCTGCCGTCGAGCGGCACTCCTTCCGAGAGATTGCCGCGGCTGCGCAGGTCGTCGAGCAGGCGCGACACCTGGCGGGCATTGCGCCCCTTTTCAGAGGGATCGCGCTTGAAGCGATCGATCTCCTCGACGACCTCGATCGGAATCACGACGTTGTTGTCTTCAAAGCGACGCATCGCCTCGGGGTCGTGCAGCAGCACATTGGTGTCGAGAACGAAGGTCTTGCGCATACCGGAGCTCTCGCCCGATCGGTGCTGGCGAAGCTAGGGCGGCCAGGCCATCTACGCTCCGGCCGTTCGCGCCTCGTAGCGAATCGGATCGGCGGCGCCGATTCCCAGCTCTTTTGTCCCCGCCCTTGCCCGTGCTGCTCCCCTCGATCCTGCTGGTGGCCCTCGCCTTCGGCCTCACCCTGCTGTGGCTGGAGCTGCGCCACCGCCTGAGGCCCGCATCGCCCCTGCGGCTCAGTTCCGGTGCCTGGCGGGTGCAGCGCTGCAACGCAGGCGGCAGCTCAGGTGAACAGGGCGATGCCGGCAGCGGCGGCAGCGTGGAGCTGAGCGGCAGCCTGACGCTGCGCAATCCCCACCCCCGCATGGAGGTGTTCGTGCCGGAGCTGCGGGTCAATCCCGTGCTGCTCGGCCGCGGTGATCTCTCCGCACTCCGCGTCTCCACCCGGGTGACGCCCCATCACCCGGATGAAGACGCCCGCTCCGATGGCTACTGGTTCGCCTATATCCTCAAGGGCCGCAAGAGCACCGAGGTGGAGGTCTCGGTACGGATCAGCGCAGCGGCAGACGTGGACCTCCGCTCCCTGCTCGACACCCTCTGGCTGGAGGTGTTCTGGATCAACTACGGCCCCTTCGGCCGACTCGAGCGGCGTGACGGACTGCTGGTCCCCCTGCGTAAGCCTGGTGTGCTCACCGAGGTCGAGGCCCCCTGGCGCGAGGGTGAACGCTGCCGGGTGTTGCCGATCCGCACCCATCTGCTGGGGGTGCTCGACGATCCCGAGGCTGTGCTGCAGCGCTACGCCGGCCCTCTGCTGCAGCCCGGCGACATCCTCACCATCGGCGAGACGCCCCTGGCGGTGATGCAGGGCCGCTACCACCATCCCGCCACGGTGCAGCCCTCGATGCTGGCCCGTCTGCTCTGCCGTGTGTTCCATCCCACCAGCAGCCTGGCCAGTGCCTGCGGGCTGCAGACCCTGATCGATGTGGTGGGTCCGGCGCGGGTGCTCTGCGCCTGGCTGGCGGGATCGGCCATGAAGCTGGTGGGGCTCAAGGGTGGCTTCTACCGACTGGCCGGGGATCAGGCCCGCCTGATCGACGACATCACCGGCACCACCCCCCCCTACGACCAGACGATCGTGCTGGGCCCGCATCAGCCCGAGGACGTCTGTGAACGCCTGGCTGCCGCCCTCGGTGTGGGTGTGGCGGTCGTGGATGTGAACGATCTGGGCCGCGTCAAGGTGCTGGCGGCCAGCCAGGGTTGCGATGAAGCCCTGCTGCAGCGAGCCCTGCGGCCCAATCCGGCCGGTAATGCCAACGAGCGCACGCCGCTTGTGCTGGTACGCCCGGCCTAAACTGGGAGAAGGCCTGCGAGGGTCGCCACGCTGCGGGAACGCCGTGCCAGCCGCCATCAGCCGCAACATCAGCGCTGCCCGATCCACGTCTGGGCACGCCACCAGCTCGGGTGAAGGCAGTTCACATCCGGCCGATCAGGCTGCGGCTACGCCGCCATCGGCAGGAATTCCCGCCGACTGGGGCGTGCAGCCGCTGCAGCCCTGGCATCTGCCGCTCCTCGATGATCCGGCCTTCCTGCCGCTCCAGCCGCTGCTGCAGCGGGCCGTGCTGCTGGCCCTGCCGGCCCGGCTGATCCATGCCCTCACCCCCCGCCAGCCCCTGGCTCCCCAGGTGCTGGTGGCGACGCGCATGCTCTTCGGAGCCAGCCTGCCGCTCGGACTTGTGGTGGTGCGTCCCCTCAACCGCACCGGCAGTTGCTGGCAGGTGCAGCATCTGCGGCTGGCCCGTGGACTGGAGGGCGATCCGGGTCGCCGTTGCGTCGCTGTGGCCCTGCTGCGGGAAGCGATCCAGCGCACCACCGGAGCCACCAGCTGGATCGCCAGCGCCGCCAGCCTCGACACTGACCGCCAGGCCCAACTGCGCGAACAGGGTTTTCAGCCCCTGCGCACCGACCGGATCTGGCGCTGGCAACCCCAGGGGCAGGCTCCCCAACCCATCCCATCGGAGCTGCAGCTGCGTCGCCTGCAGCGCCGCTCCGGACCATTGCTCTGGCATCTGGAGCAGGCCGCCTGCCCCGCCCAGCTGCGCCAGTTGCTCGATCGCCGCCCCGAAGATCTGCTGGATCAGAGCCAGAACCGCGGCTGGATGCTTGTCGATCCCTGTCGGGATCAGGCGGTGGCGGGGGTGCGCTGGCTCGGCGACCATCCCGGCGGGGGCCACGATGTTGAACTGAGCGTGCATCCGGGCTGGGTGGAGCTGGTCGGTCCGGCCACCGAACTGCTGCTGCAGCGCCTGGCGGCCGAGCTGACGCCGACCGAACCCCTGTGGCTGGCCTGCGACGTGACCCAGCCCTCGCCGCACCAGTGGCTGGAGCACCTCGGTGCAGAGGCCTGCGGCGAACGGATCCTGATGGCCCGCAGCGTCTGGCGCCGTCAGGATCGGGCGGTGGTCCACCCGGCGATGAAACGCCTCACCGCCCTGCTGGAACCCCTGCAGCCCCGCCGGCGCCCGGTTCCCTCCCCGCTGCGGGACCATTGAGCCAGGCCATCAAGCCTCGCCATCCAACTCTGCGCCCTCGCCCCCGCGCAGCCTCCCCACCCCCCGGATGCCTGTCCCCCGTCGCCGCTCGGTGCTCGCCCTCGACGTGGGCCGCAGGCGCATCGGCCTGGCCGGCTGTGACCCGCTCGGTCTCACGGTCACATCGCTGCCGCCGTTGCGGCGCGGGTCCTTCCCGGCCGATCTGGCTGTGCTGGAGCCACTGGCTCGCCAGCGCCGCGTTGAGGCCCTGGTGGTGGGGCTGCCCCTGGATCAGCAGCAGCAACCCACCGCCCAGGCGGTCCATTGCCGCCGGTATGGCGAACGGCTGGCCCGGCAGCTGAACCTGCCGCTGGCCCTGGTGAATGAGTTCGCCAGCAGCTGGGCCGCCGCCGAGCTCCATGGCCTGCACGGCGATCGCAGCGGCGCCCTGGACAGCGCCGCCGCAGCCCTGTTGCTGGAGCAGTGGCTGGGGGAGGGTCCCGAACCGGTCCTGCCGGCGACCCCGAATTCCTGCAGGTCGGACCATGCTGATCCATCCTGAGGGGGACAACGCTCCTCCCCCATGAGTCCCGACGGACCCACGACCCCGTCCTCCGGTGATGTGCCCACGGTGCTCGTGCGGGACAGCCAGCAGCGGCAACTGCTCTGCTTCCTCGAGCAGCTGATCCCGCTGGATGGCAACGACTACGGGCTGCTCACTCCGGTGGACACCCCGGTGTGCCTGTTCCGGCTCACCGATGACGAGACCAACCCGGAACTGATCGACACGATCGAGGGCAACGAGGCGATCTTCTCGGTGGCGGATGTGGTGCTGCAGGAGCATGACCTGACCCTGGTGCGCTCAGCGGTGACTCTTACCGTGAGCGGCGAGCTCGATGAGCCCGATCCTGACGACTTCGACGAGGATGAGGACGAGGATGAGGACAGTGAGACCTATGAGCTGCTGATCCAGTTCAAGGCGGATGGTCAGGACTATGGCCTCTTCATTCCCCTCGATCCCTTCTTCGTGGTGGCCCGGATGAACGGCAGCGAAGCCGTGCTGGTGGAGGGCGAGGAATTCGAGCGGATTCAGCCCCGCCTCGAGGCGGAACTGGAGGAGCGGGAGCAGGGGGACTGATGCCCAGCCGGCATGCAGCCAGCCTTGCCGCCCTGCCGCGGCTGCTCACACCCGATCTGGTGGTGCAGGGAACTCTGGTGGACCTCTCCCTGGAGCGGCTGCAGGACCAGTCGATCGCCGCTCTGGTGCTCGATGTGGACCGCACCATGCTGCCGCGTCACCGTTCCGAGCTGCCGGCCCGGGCCGAGCAGTGGTTGCGACGTGCCCAGGCACGGATGCCCTTGCACCTGCTCAGCAATAACCCATCGCGGCGGCGGATCGGTGGCCTCGCCCAGCAGCTGGGGCTGCCCTTCACCACCTCGGCGGGCAAGCCGCGCCGCTCCGCCCTGAGGAGGGTGCTGGCGGACCTGGACCTGCTCCCCGAGCAGGTCGCCCTGATCGGGGATCGTCTGTTCACGGATGTGCTGGCGGGTAATCGGCTGGGCCTGTACACCGTGCTGGTGCGGCCGATCGATCCGAATGGGGAGCCGTGCCGGCAGGATCACCTGCAGCGGATCGAGCTGGGCCTGGCGCGCTGGATCGGAACCCCCCTGGCCTGATCGGATGCCGACCCGTGCGCCTCACCCTCTAGGCGGATGACCAACAGCAGTCCTGCAGGCGGCGGCCTGCGTCGTGTGATCAAGGTGGGGACCAGCACCCTGCAGGGTCAGCCCGATCGGCCCACGAGCGCCGTGGTTCACGACCTGGCCGCCAGCCTCAGTCGCCAGCAGCGTCGTGGCGATGCGATCGCCCTGGTGACCAGTGGGGCCGTGGGCCTGGGCTGTCGCACCCTGGCGCTGGAGCAACGTCCCAGCGAAGTGGTGGCGCTGCAGGCGGCGGCGGCGGTGGGCCAGGGGCAGCTGATGGCCCTCTATCAGGACGCCTTCGCGGTGCGCGGTGCGCGGGTGGCCCAGGTGCTGCTGACCCGCGGCGATCTGGCCTCCAGGCGGCGCTACCAGAACGCCTGCCGCACCCTGGAGCAGCTGCTCGCCTGGGGGGTGGTGCCGGTGGTGAACGAGAACGACACTCTCGCCACCGAGGAGCTGCGCTTCGGCGACAACGACACCCTCTCGGCCCTGGTGGCGGTGGCGATCAACGCTGACGAACTGATCCTGCTCACTGATGTGGATCGCCTCTATTCGGGTGATCCCCGCAGCGATGCCGAGGCGGTTCCGATCGATGAGGTGCGCGATCTGGCGGAACTGGAGAGCCTCCGAGGCGTGGCCAAGGGAGGCGGTCGCTGGGGGACCGGCGGCATGACCACCAAACTCGCGGCGGCCCGGATCGCCACGGCCAGCGGCATCCGTGTGCGGCTCGCCGATGGCCGTGATCCCGCCGTGCTCGATGCCCTGCTGGCCGGTGAACGGGTGGGCACGGTGTTCCATCCCTCCACCACTCCGTTGCCTGATCGCAAGGGTTGGCTGGCCCATGCCCTGCTGGCCAAGGGCAGCCTCACCCTGGATGCCGGCGCCGAGCGGGCCCTGGTCCATCGGGGGGCGTCCCTGCTGGCGGTGGGGATCCGTGCGGTGGAGGGCGACTTCCGCCGCCGCGATCCCGTGCGCCTGCTGGCCGCCGATGGCCGGGAGCTGGGCCGTGGTCTCTGCAGCCTCAGCAGCGACGAGCTGCGTCAGGTGGTGGGGCTCAGCAGCGAGGCCGTGCGCAGCCGGCTCGGGGCAGGTGGAGATGCGGTGGGCGATGCAGTGGTGCACCGCGACCACCTGGTGCTCACCTCCGTGCCGCCGCCAGCCTGACGGAGCCCAGCCCTACGATCCGGCCTCGATCCCTCCTCCCAGGCATGCGTTTCAGCCAGCTGCTCGGCCAGCTCAGCCAGGTGGCGGAGAGCACTCCCAGGGATCTGGCTGCAGACCCGGAGATCGGCGGCGCGGCTGCCCTGGATCAGGCCAGCGGTGGTCAGCTGAGTTTCCTGGAGCCCGGCAACGCCCTGGCGGCGGCCCTGGCTGCCACTGGCGCCAGTGCCGTGTTGCTCCCGGCCGACGCCGATCTGCAGCACCAGGCCAGCGAGCGGGGCCTGGCCTGGGTGGCCCTGGCCGATCCGCGCCTCGGATTCGCCGAAGCCCTGGAGGCCCTTTACCCACGGCGTCCCCTGCCTGCGGGGGTGCACTCCAGTGCCGTGCTCGATCCCAGCGTCCAGCTCGGTGAGGCGGTGCACGTGGGTGCCCATGTGGTGATCGGCGCCGCGGTGACCGTTGGCAGCGGCTGCACCCTGCACCCCGGAGCTGTGCTCTACGACGATGTGCAGCTCGGCGAGGGCTGTGAGATCCATGCCAACGCCGTGCTCCACCCTGGCAGTCGCCTCGGCCGTGGTTGCGTGGTGCACTCCAACGCTGTGATCGGCTCGGAGGGGTTTGGCTTCGTGCCCACCGCCGCCGGCTGGCGCAAGATGCCCCAGACCGGGCTGGTGGTGCTCGAGGATGGCGTGGAAGTGGGCTGCGGCAGTACCATCGATCGCCCCTCGGTGGGCGAGACCCGCATCGGTGCCGGCAGCAAGATCGACAACCTCGTGCACGTCGGCCATGGCGTGGTGACCGGGCGGGGCTGTGCCCTGGCGGCCCAGGTGGGCATTGCCGGCGGTGCCCGTCTCGGCAATGGTGTGATCCTGGCCGGCCAGGTGGGCGTGGCCAACAAGGCCGTGATCGGCGATCGGGCGATTGCCTCCTCCAAATCCGGCATCCACGGAGAGGTGGCCGCCGGTGAGGTGGTGAGTGGCTACCCCGCCATCCCCAACCGGCTGTGGCTGCGCTGCTCGGCTGCCTTCAACAAGCTGCCGGAGATGGCCAGGACCCTGCGGCAACTGAAAAACAGCTCCAGCTGAGGAGCCTGGTCCGGGAGCTCTGAATCCGTGCCCAGAAGGTCGCGGCGTAGCCTCGCGCCCAGCCCGCTTGTCGCTCCTCCGGCTCCCATGACCAGCTACCGGATCACCCTGCTTCCCGGCGACGGCATCGGCCCGGAAATCACCGCGGTGGCCCGGCAGCTGCTGGAGGTGGTGAGTCAACGCCATGGCTTCAGCCTTGTCTTCGACGAGCAACCGATCGGTGGTGCCGCCATCGACGCCTGCGGTGAACCCCTGCCCGCCAGCACCCTGGCGGCCTGCAAGGCGGCCGATGCCGTGCTGCTGGCGGCGATCGGCAGCCCCCGCTTTGATGCCCTGCCCCGCTCGCAGCGGCCCGAGACGGGTCTGCTGGGCCTGCGGGCCGGCCTGGAGCTGTTCGCCAACCTGCGGCCGGTGACGATCATTCCCGCCCTGGCTGACGCCAGCAGCCTGCGGCCGGAGGTGATCGAGGGCGTCGACCTGATGGTGGTGCGGGAGCTCACCGGCGGCATCTATTTCGGCCAGCCCAAGGGACGCGTCGAGGCCGATGGCCACGTGCGCGCCTTCAACACGATGGTCTATTCCGACCACGAGATCGACCGGATCGCCCGGGTGGGCTTCGATCTGGCCATGCAGCGCGGCCGCAGGCTCTGCTCGGTCGACAAGGCCAATGTGCTGGATGTGAGCCAGCTCTGGCGCGATCGGGTGGAAGCGATCGCCTGCGACTACCCGGAGGTGGAGCTCAGCCACATGTACGTGGACAATGCCGCCATGCAGCTGGTGCGGGCACCGAAGCAGTTCGATGTGCTGCTCACCGGCAACCTGTTCGGCGACATCCTCAGCGACGAGGCCGCCATGCTGACCGGCTCGATCGGCATGCTGCCCTCCGCCTCCCTCGGATCGGACGGGCCGGGGCTGTTCGAGCCGGTGCATGGCTCAGCCCCGGACATCGCCGGGCAGGACAAGGCCAACCCGATGGCCATGGTGCTCAGCGCCGCCATGTTGCTGCGGGTGGGCCTCAGGCAGGACGCGGCCGCCGCGGCTCTGGAAGGGGCCGTGGATCGGGTGCTGGCGGCTGGCTACCGCACCGGTGATCTGCTCAGCGAGGGCTGCAGTGTGCTGGGCTGCAGCGCCATGGGTGAGCAGCTGCTGGCGGCGCTGGAGGCCTGAACCAGGCGCCCAGCAGGGAGGCGGACCGGCGACCTGCAAAACTCACTACGGTTTTTCTGCAGTCCGCGCCGATGTCGAAGCGTCACCCCGTCGTCGCCGTCACCGGTTCCTCCGGCGCAGGAACCAGCACGGTCAAGCGTGCCTTCGAGCACATCTTCGAGCGAGAAGGCATCCAGCCTGCGGTGGTGGAGGGCGACAGCTACCACCGCTACGAGCGCGGCCCCATGAAGGAGGCCATGGCGGCAGCCCTGTCTAAGGGCGAGAACTTCTCGCACTTCGGTCCCGAGGCCAACCTGTTCGACAAGCTCCAGGAGCTGTTCCAGAGCTACGGCGAATCCGGCGGTGGCCAGAAGCGCTACTACCTCCACTCCGTTGAGGAGGCCGCTGATCACAACAGCCGCCTCGGCACCAGCCTGGAGCCCGGCCAGTTCACCCCCTGGGAACCCATCCCCGCCGGCACCGACCTGCTCTTCTACGAGGGTCTGCACGGCGGTGTGGTTGGTGAGGGCTACGACGTGGCATCCCTGGCGGACCTGCTGGTGGGCGTGGTGCCGATCACCAACCTGGAGTGGATCCAGAAGATCTCGCGCGACAACGCCGAACGGGGTTACTCCGCCGAGGCGATCGTCGACACGATCCTGCGCCGGATGCCGGACTACATCAACCACATCTGCCCGCAGTTCAGCCGCACCGACATCAACTTCCAGCGGGTGCCCACCGTGGACACCTCCAACCCCTTCATCTGCCGCAACATCCCCACCCCGGATGAGAGCTTCGTGATCATCCACTTCCGCAAGGGAGCCCGGGACAAGTGGGGGATCGACTTCCAGTACCTGCTGGACATGATCCACGATTCCTTCATGTCCAGCCCCACGAGCATCGTGGTGAACGGCGGCAAGATGGGCTTTGCGATGGAGTTGATCCTCACCCCGATCATCCATCGCATGATCCAGGACAAGAAGACGCTCGCCTGAGTTCCAGCTCAAGCCCGGTGCACGATTGGTCTCACCCCCTGCCAAGACCTCTAAGGTGGGTGAACCAGTCGGACAAGGTGGGGCCGATTCCCTTCACCGGACGTGCCACTTCTTCCCCCTCCTTCCTGATCCAGGGAGCCAATGGATCCACTGGCTCGTCTCCGCGGCCGGAACTTCGGCTGGATCAGATCGATAGCCGTCAGGTGTTTCAAGACGCCCGCAGGGCCTATTTTCACTACCTCGAGCAGTGCCCGGGTGGGGCTGAACCCATCGGCATCATCTGGCAGCAGGCTCCGGTTCCGCCGCGGGTGGTGTTCGAGTTGCCGGTGCTGCTGCCGGAGGAACACTTCGTCCCGATTGAGATGATCCGGGGCCGGCCCAACCGCACTGCCTCCACCCGGCTGCGCAATCCGCGCTCCAATCTGCGCCCCTGAACCCGCCGCGTCAGCCATGCTCAGCAGCAACGGGTCGCCCCTGATCATGGAGCCCTCGACCCTGCCCCTGCTTGCCGCGGTCCTCGGTGCCTGCGTGGGCAGCTTTCTGCAGGTGGTCGCCTTTCGCCTGCCTCGGCAGGAGTCGCTCATCCATCCCGGCAGCCACTGCCCCCACTGCGGCACCCCGCTGGCCTGGTTCGAGAACGTGCCCGTGCTGGGCTGGCTCTGGCTGGGCGGCCGCTGCCGGACTTGCCGCCGCAGCATCAGCCCGCGCTATCTGCTGGTCGAACTGCTCTGCGCCGGCCTGTGGGTGGCGATGGTGTTTGCCCAGCCGGCCGGTCTGGGGCCGGCCCCTGCCGCCTGGATGCTGGTGGCGGCGGGCTGGCTGCTGGTCAGCTGGCTGATCCCGCTGGTGCTGGTCGACCTCGACGCACTCTGGCTGCCTGAGCCCCTCTGCCGCTGGGGACTGTTGCTTGGGCTGGCCTGCACGGCGGTGATCGGCTTCAGCCAGGGTGAGGAGGTGGGCCGGGCGCTGCTGTTTCAGCATCTGCTCGCCGCCGGGATCGGCCTGCTGGGTTTCGAGGGCACCAGCGCCCTGGCCGAACGGCTCCTCGGCCGCCCTGCCCTGGGCCTGGGCGATGCCAAGTTGGCTGCCCTGCTGGGAGCCTGGCTCGGTCCCACCGGTCTGGGCCTGGCCGTGGCCCTGGCCATCGGCGGCGGAGCTGTGGTGGGCGGGCTGGCCCGCCTGCTGGGCCGGCTGGGTCCACAGCAACCCTTTCCCTTCGGTCCGTTCCTGGCCTGCGGTGGCGTGCTCGTCTGGATCGGCGGCCATGGCCTGTGGCTGCAGCTGCTGGGCTGGCCCGGTCCTTAAATGTGATCGGATCCTCCGAGTTTTCCCGTGTCGCTGTTCGACTGGTTCGCTGACCGCCGCAAGGCTGCACCAGTGGTGCGCGTCAACCAGGAAAGCGATGAAGGCGATGGTCTCTGGAGCAAGTGCCCCGAGTGCGGCCTGGTCACCTACCGCAAGGATCTGCAGGCCAACGCCAGCGTATGCAAGGGATGCGGCTATCACCACCGCATCGACAGCGAGGAGCGCATCCGGCTGCTGGCCGATGAGGGCAGCTTCGAGCCCCTTGACACCGAGCTGGCCCCCACCGATCCCCTGGCCTTCAAGGATCGCCGCCACTACGCCGACCGGCTGCGCGACAGCCAGCGCAGCACCGGCCTGCGCGATGCGGTGGTGACGGGGTTGTGCCGCCTCGATGGCCATCCGCTCGCCCTGGGGGTGATGGACTTCCGCTTCATGGGCGGTTCGATGGGTTCGGTGGTGGGCGAGAAGCTCACCCGTCTGATCGAGAAGGCCACCGATCGCCAGCTGCCGGTGCTGATCGTCTGCGCCTCCGGCGGTGCCCGCATGCAGGAGGGCATGCTCAGCCTGATGCAGATGGCCAAGATCTCCGGGGCGCTGGAGCGGCATCGCCGGGCCGAACTGCTCTACATCCCCCTGCTCACCCATCCCACCACCGGCGGAGTGACCGCCAGCTTCGCCATGCTGGGCGACCTGATCCTGGCCGAACCGAAGGCGCTGATCGGCTTCGCCGGCCGCAGGGTGATCGAGCAGACCCTGCGCGAGAAGCTGCCCGATGGCTTCCAGACCGCTGAATACCTGCAGGATCATGGCTTCGTGGACACGATCGTGCCCCGTCCCCAGCTGCGCAGCACCCTGGCCAGCCTGCTGCGGCTGCATGCGCCCAAGACCTGTCTGTCCCTGTCCTGAGCCCCCATGGACGATGTGATGCACCGCTGGATCCGTTATCTGGGCCGCCTCGGCCTGAGCCTGGCCCTGCTGCTGCTGCTTGCCCTGCCGGCCCAGGCTGGTTCTGTCGACTGGCGGGAGCTTCCCGCCACCGAGGAGGGCAAGCAGTGGTGGGATGCGGGCAGCCTGCGGCGCACCCGTGACGGCAACCTCAGCGTGTTGTCACGCTATCTGCCGCCTCCGGAAGAGGAGGGTCGCCCTCGCCTCGGTGATCTCTATGTGATGGAGCTCGACTGCGGTCAGAAGCTCTACCGCGACACTGCCGTGAACGGCGTTCCCCGATTCAAGGCCGACTGGCAGCCAGCCGGTGGTGATCAGCTGCTCGACGCCATGATCGACGCCGTCTGCGCCGCCGGCTCCGACCTGCCCGCCTGAGTGGCCCCAGTCGCTCTCCCTTCCCGATTGTCACAATGAGTCCAGCTCTGTCGACCCTTGGCGGCCGCCGTTCCAGCCAGCCGGTGCGGGTGGCCGTGGCGGGTCTGGGTTTCGGGGAGACGGTGCATCTGCCCGCCCTGCGCAGTGGCCTTCTCACCGAACCGGTGGCCCTGTGGCATCCGCGGGCCGAGCGATTGGAGCAGGCCTGTCACCGCGCCGAACTGCCCGGCCACACCGATTTCGATGCCCTGCTCGGCGACCCGCAGATCGAGGCGGTGGTGATCGCCACCCCACCGGGCCCCCGGTTTGATCTGGCCCGGCGCGCTCTGCTGGCGGGCAAGCACCTGTTGCTGGAGAAGCCCGTGGCCCTGGAGGCGGCCCAGATCGAGGAGCTGCAGCGCCTTGCCCTGCGGCAACGCTGCTGTGTGGCGGTGGATTTCGAATACCGGGCTGTGCCGTTGTTTCAGCAGATGGCAGCCCTGATCGCAGAGGGGGTGCTGGGTGATCCCTGGCTGGTGAAACTGGATTGGCTGATGAGCAGCCGCGCCGATGGCCAGCGTCCCTGGACCTGGTATTCCCAGGTGGAGCAGGGCGGCGGGGTGCTGGGCGCCCTCGGGACTCACGCCTTCGACACGCTCCACTGGCTGGTGGGCCCGACCCGCAGCCTTCGGGCCCAGCTCAGCACTGCCATCACTGAGCGTCCCCTGCCGGGGCCGGGCGAGGGTCGGGCGGCGGTGGATGCCGAAGACATCGCCCTGCTGCAGATGGTTCTGGGCACCGCCTCTGGCGTCCGCACCCCGGCCCAGGTGACGCTGGCCTCGGTGACCCGTCAGGGCCGGGGCTACTGGATCGAGCTCTATGGCAGCGAGGCCACCCTGGTGCTGGGTTCGTCCAACCAGAGCGATTATGTGCACGGCTTCCAGCTGTGGATGGCCCGGCCGGGCGAGGCGCTGCGGCCGCTCCCAGCCGATCCGTCACTCGCCTTTGCCCGCACCTGGGAGGACGGCCGGGTGGCACCGGTGCAGCGGACTCAGCAGTGGTGGGCCGAGGCGATCCGTGAGGGCCGTCCGATGCTGCCGGGCCTGGCGGAAGCGGTGGCGAGCCAGCGTTGCTGCGACTGGGCACGGCAGGGCACGTCGGGCGAAGCGTCCCTGGCGCTTGATCCCTGAGTCAGGCCGTGGAGCGGCACTGGTGAGGGCCTGGGTCTTGAGGGGGATCCCCTAGACTCGCCGCCAGACCAAGGCGGGTTGACCGACCCCGGCCCGGCTCCTGAGCCGGACCCCTTCAGAGCACGGCTCCACCCGAGCACGGCCCTACCTGTCCCCTGGTGTCACCCAGTCCCATACCCACCGATCCGAGGTTCTATCCATGGCGCTCGTTCCGCTTCGGCTGCTGCTTGACCACGCCGCTGAGAACGGCTACGGCATCCCTGCCTTCAACGTCAACAACCTGGAGCAGGTGCAGTCGATCATGGAGGCTGCCTACGAGACCGACAGCCCCGTCATCCTGCAGGCATCCCGCGGTGCCCGCCAGTACGCCGGTGAGGCCTTTCTGCGGCACCTGATCCTGGCCGCCGTTGAAACCTATCCCGACATCCCGGTGGTGATGCACCAGGACCACGGCAACAGCCCTGCCACCTGCTTCGGTGCCGCCGCCAACGGTTTCACCTCGGTGATGATGGACGGCTCACTGATGGCCGACGCCAAGTCGCCGGCCAGCTACGAGTACAACGTGGCTGTGACCAAGGAAGTGGTCGACGTGGCCCACGCCATCGGCGTGAGCGTCGAAGGCGAACTGGGTTGCCTGGGTTCCCTGGAGACCGGCATGGGTGAGGCCGAGGACGGCCACGGTTTCGAGGGCAAGCTCGACCACAGCCAGCTGCTCACCGATCCCGCTGAGGCCGCCGACTTCGTCGCCAAGACCAAGGTCGACGCCCTGGCCATCGCCATCGGCACCAGCCACGGCGCCTATAAGTTCACCCGCAAGCCCACCGGTGAAGTGCTGGCGATCAGCCGCATCGCTGAAATCCACAAGGCCATCCCCAACACCCACCTGGTGATGCACGGCTCCTCCTCGGTTCCCCAGGAGTGGCTGGACATGATCAACAAGTACGGCGGCGCCATCCCCGAGACCTACGGCGTACCCGTCGAAGAGATCCAGGAGGGCATCCGCAATGGCGTGCGCAAGGTGAACATCGACACCGACAACCGCCTCGCCTTCACTGCCGCCGTGCGGGAAGCCGCCTTCAAGGATCCCGCCAACTTCGATCCCCGCCACTTCAACAAGCCCGCCCGGGCCTACATGAAGCAGGTGTGCCTGGATCGCTACCAGCAGTTCTGGTGTGCCGGCAACGCCAGCAAGATCAAACAGCGCGACATCAACTACTACGCCGCTCTCTACGCCAAGGGCGAACTCGATCCCAAGACCGCCGTGGCCGCCTGATTGATTCCCGGTACGTCACCGGTCGACAAGCAGGCCACATTGAATCGGTCCAGGGGAGCATAAGCTCCCCTTTTTTCATGGATGCATGCCGCTCTGGCTAAGGATCAGCTATCGGTGCCTGAGGTGAAGGACTCGCTTGGGTCGCCAGGTTGGAACGACGCGGATCGAGGAGGGCCTCAATCCCTTTCTCCAGGGTCTCCTCCATGGCGATGCGAGTACCGTCGCTCACCACCACCCGCGTCAAGGTGGGCAGACCGCCGTTGCGCGCCTTGAGATACACCGGCTCGACATAGAGCAGCGCCTCGCCAACCGGCATCACCAGCAGATTTCCCTGGATCACCTGGGAACCAGCTCGATCCCAGAGACCGAACTGCTGACTGATCCTGGGATTCTGATTGATCAGGGCCTGAATCTGCTCTGGCCCGAAGATCGGTGTCTGGCTGGGGAAGCGCAGCAGCACCAGTTCACCGTAGTGGGGAGCATCGCTGCGTGCCGCAAGCCAGCCCGCCAGGTTGGGGCGTGCCAGGGGGGTGAGGGGCTGCAGCAGCAGGAATTCAGGTTGTTGCCGGCCAGCCACCTGGCCGCTGATGTGATAAGGCTTCACCGGCACCTGACTGTTGCCGTAGAGCTCCATCGGCACCTGCCAGACGTCGTCGCCGCTGTAGAACACGCGGGGATCGGTCACGTGATAGCGCAGCAACTGGGTCGTCTGTAACTCAAACTGGCGCAGGGGATAGCGGATATGGGCCTGCAAAACGTCGGGCATCTTCCAGAGGGGTTGAAACAACCCCGGGAACAGACGCCTCCAGCTGGCGATGATCGGGTCAGTGGGCTCACTCACATACAGCTGCACGGAGCCGTTGTAGGCATCGACCACGGCCTTGACGGAATTGCGCAGATAGCGGATGTCCGGGTCGCCTGGCACGGCGGCGCTGTAGGGATAGGTGCGGCTGGTGGTGAACGCATCCACGATCCAGTACTGATGCTGCGCGCGGGGGAAGTGGCCATCCTGCCTGAGTTGGACTGAAACCAGATAGGGCTCATTCTCGAAGCGGAGAAACGGCGCCAGGGTGCGAAGTCGTTCACGCACCTCGCGGCGCAGCAGCAGGCGGGTCGAGCTGGTCAGAGCCCCCTGGCTGAGCAGTTTCGGTTCGCTCAGGTAAAGCGATGCCGCCAGCCGCTGCCAGGGATGGCCGATCGGTACGCCGGCGGTGCCGCTGTACCGCGAATAGAAGTTGTCGTCTCCCTGGGGGTAATCGAACTCCTCCACCTTCGACGGAGCCAGGGCATAGGGGGAGCTGAGGGCGCCGAAGTAGAGCGCCGGCCGGCCGATCGGGATGCCGGCCTTCACGGCTGCGGCGCTGATCCCCAGTTGACGACTGCCCTGCACTCGGGTGGAAGCGCCCAGATCACTGATGAAGAATTCAGGCAGTCCATCCGGACCGCTGGTGTTCACCGGCGACACCGTGAAGCCATTGCCGTGGGTGAAGACCAGATGGCGGTTGAGCCAGGTGCGCGCCGCCGTGGGCAGGGCCGCCTGATCCATTTCCCGTGGCGTGATGATCACCTGTTGCCGCCCGCTCCCCTGGCTGTGGCGCAGTGCGTAGCGATCGACGGCCGGCTCGGAGAAGCGGTAGTAGACACGGAGCTGCTGCAGCTGGCGGTTGGTGGCCAGCAGGGGCTGGCTGTCCCAGAGGCGGATGTTGCGCAGGGTGGCCTGACCCTGCTCGACATCGGCGCGGGTCAGCCGGTCGCGTGGGTTGACATTGCGACTGGAGATCCGATCCAGCTGAAAGGCATGGCGGGTCGCTCGGATCGAGCGCTCCAGGTAGGGGGTCTCCCGCTCGAGCTCCCGCGGCTTGACCACCAACAGCTGAACCAGCGGCAGCAGCAGGGCCTCCACCAGTGGCGTGGCCGCCAGGGCGAGAGCCGTGCAGCCGATGGCGGCCCCCCGCAGGCCCCGCCGCGGCAGGGGCACCAGGATCACCACCGCCAGCGTCAACGCCAGCAGGGCAGCGAGGGTGCGCAGGGGTAAGGAGACGTGCACATCGAACCAGCCAGCTCCGGGCACGCTGCCCACGGTGCTGAGCAGGAGCTGGTGGCGTCCCAGCCAGAAGGCGGCGGCGGCCAAAAGGGACAGGGCCGCCAGGGGGGCGCGCAGGGCCAGCAGCTGGGGGGGGGTGAAGCCGGCGAAACGGCCATCGCTGAGCTGGGGTGGCCGGGCCAGCACACCCCAGAGTCCGCAGGCCAGTCCTCCGATCAGCAGACAGCTCAGCAGGGTGAGCAGAAAGGCGAGTGCGGGGAAACGCAGCAGGGCGAAGCTGATGTCGGCCCCGAGCAAGGGTTCGGTGATCCCCGCATCGCGGGCCACCAGGGCCACGCTCCAGAGGCTCCAGCCTCGAGCCAGGGCCATGGCTCCCGCGGCACCCAGCACACCCGCCACCAGCCGCGCCGTTGCCATCGGCCGGATCAGCAGAGCCAGCAGGACCAGGGCGCTCGCCAGCAGCATGGGCAGGGAGGGTGGCCCCTCCAGGGCGATCAGGCCATGCAGGCGGCTGGGATCGAACGGGGCCAGCAGCAACCGCCGGGCCAGCCACAGCGCAATGGTCAGGGCCACCACCTGCAGCCCGGCCAGCAGGGTCAGAACGCCGCCATAGGCCAGGGGCGGCAGGGTGTGGCGCTCCGGAGCGAGGCGCGGCAGACGCCAGAGATGCCGCAGCCAGAGCTGCAGCCCCAGTGCCAGGGCCAGACCCACCCCGAGCCCTGCCAGCTGCAGGGTCCAGCGCAGCAGAAGCACGCCGCTGAAACCGAACTGGGCGAACCACTGCCACTCGATCCAGAGGCGCGCTGAGCTCCAGAGCAGCAGCACGCCCATCATCCCCACCACCAGAGAGAGCAGCAGGCGCTGGGGAAGGGAGAGGCCGGACAGCCGCGGCGTTGTCATGGGCACGCGGATCGCTGATTGAGCGTAGGCAGGCGCGTTGCAGCCAGCACCAGCAGCGCGACAGCCAACGTCACGATTGAAATCCCGACTCTCAAAGTCGGGATTGGTGCAGGCTGCTCGAAACCGCTGATAGCCTCTGTTGAGCTTCAGTCGTAGCCGTGACGGTCACCCTCTCCCGCTCCACCCTGACGGGGCCCACCTTCACGGGGCTGCGCTGCAAGGAATGCGGCCACGCCTATGAGGCCACCGCCCGTCATGTCTGCGAAGACGTCTGCTTCGGGCCGCTGGAAGTGGTGTACGACTACGACGCGATTCGCGCCCGCGTCAGCCGCGCCACGATCGAGGCCGGCCCCACCTCGATCTGGCGCTATCGTGAGTTTCTGCCGATCCAAGGCGACCCGATCGATGTCGGCACCGGCTTCACGCCCCTGCTCAAGGCCAACCGTCTGGCCCGCCGGCTCGGTCTCAAGAATCTCTACATCAAGAACGACGGTGTCAACATGCCGACGCTCTCGTTCAAGGATCGGGTGGTGTCGGTGGCGCTCACCCGGGCCCGCGAACTGGGCTTCACCACGGTGAGCTGTGCCAGCACCGGCAACCTGGCCAATTCCACCGCCGCCATCGCCGCCCATGCCGGCCTGGAATGCTGTGTGTTCATCCCCAGTGATCTGGAGCTGGGCAAAGTGCTCGGCACCCTGATCTACAACCCCACCCTGATGGCGGTGAAGGGCAACTACGACCAGGTGAACCGCCTCTGCTCCGAGGTGGCCAACACCTATGGCTGGGGGTTTGTGAACATCAATCTGCGCCCCTATTACTCCGAAGGTTCCAAGACCCTCGGCTACGAGGTGATCGAACAGCTCGGTTGGCAACTGCCCGACCACATCGTGGCGCCCCTGGCCTCTGGTTCCCTGTTCACCAAGATCCGCAAGGGCTTTGATGAATTCATCAAGGTAGGCCTGGTGGATGAGAAGCCGGTGCGCTTCAGCGGCGCCCAGGCTGAAGGCTGCTCCCCGATCGCCCAGGCCTTCGCCGAAGGCCGCGACTTCATCACCCCGGTCAAGCCCAACACCATCGCCAAGTCGATTGCCATCGGTAACCCCGCCGATGGTCCCTATGCCATCGACATCGCCAACAGGACCGGTGGCAGCATCGCCGCGGTCAACGACGAGGAGATCGTCGAGGGCATCAAGCTGCTGGCAGAAACTGAGGGCGTGTTCACCGAGACCGCCGGAGGCACCACCATCGCCGTGCTCAAGAAGCTGGTGGAGCAGGGCAAGATCGACCCCAACGAAACCACCGTGGCCTACATCACCGGCAATGGCCTCAAGACCACCGAAGCCATTGCCTCCGCCATCGGTGAACCCTTCCTGATCGAAGCCCAGCTCGACAGCTTCAACAGTGCCTGGGAGCGGGCCCAGGCCCTGCACCGGGCCGACTGGGACACGATCGGCTGATCGCTCGTTCTTCGCTCTGTTTCTTCTTTCTTTCCTCCATGGCGATTCAGGTTCTGATCCCCACCCCCCTGCAGAAGTTCACCAGCAACGCCGCCAGCGTTGATGTGGACGCCACCAGTGTCGACGAGTTGCTTCAGGCCCTCGAAGGCCATTTCCCCGGGATCCTGGCCCGTCTGTGTGACGAGAACGGCAAGTTGCGCCGTTTTCTGAACGTCTACGTCAACAGCGAGGACATCCGCTTCCTTGACAACCAGGCCACCCCACTCAAAGACGGCGACGAAGTCAGCATCGTGCCCGCCGTAGCCGGCGGCTGACCAGGAGGGGAGGCCCATGGTTTTCCGCGCCCAGCTGTGCCTGCCAGCACTCAATGGGGCAGGGATTGTCCATAGGCTCAGCGCATCTTCCGTGCAGCTGGATCCATGACCCAAGCTCCCGATGCCCCCATGGCACTGAAGCCGGATCAGAGCGCCGCCCTGTCGATGGCGGCGGCGGGCAAGGCCCAGCTCTTTGACTACCGCCAGGCCGCCAATCCGGTGCGGCGCGGCCTGACCGAGCCGATCCCGGAGGGGCGCTGGGGGCCTGAGCTGCACGCCAACGGCCCAAGCGCCATCCTTCCCCTCGATCTCAGCGACGAACTGGGTTGTCGGGGTCCGGCCACCAGTCCTGCCCTGAGTGCCAACTTCATCCGCATCCTGGCGGGTGAAACAATCAGCGCCGGGGCCAATGCCACCAGCTTCCTGTTTTATGTCTGGCGTGGGGCCGGCCATTGCCTGCGGCCGGCCGGTGCCTACGGCGGTCCGTTCAATCAGCCCTGGAGCCAGGGGGATCTCTTCGTGCTTCCGTGCGGTGAGGCGGCCCAGCTGGAGGCCCAGGAGGAGAGCGTTCTCTACTGGGTCCATGACGAGCCCCTGCTCAACCACCTGGGGGTGAGCGCCGATCAGCCCCGCTTCGAGCCCACCCACTACCCAGGCGAGTGGCTGCGGCGGGAGTTGGCGGCCCTGGCGGCCGACCCCAGCAGCGCCCGCAGCAACCGCCTCAGCCTGCTTCTGGCCAACAGCGATCTGCCCAGGAGCCGCACCGTCACCCACACCCTCTGGGCCATGTATGGGTTGGTACCGGCCGGGGCCATCCAGCCCCCCCACCGCCACCAGTCGGTGGCCCTCGACCTGGTGATCGCCTGCGCACCGGGCTGTGCCACCCTCTCTGGGCCCGAGCTCAATGCTGATGGCACGATCCGCAATCCCCTGCGCATGGAGTGGGAGCCCGGGGCAGCCTTCGTGACCCCGCCGGGCCACTGGCACGGTCACATCAACGAGAGTGGCGAAGACGCCCTGCTTCTGCCGATCCAGGACGCCGCCCTGCACACTTACCTGCGCAGCCTTGACATCCGCTTTTCCGCTCCTTGAACGACACTCTGACCAGCATTGAGCAGCTGCGGCACACCGGGCATCCCTTCATCTTGGCCGATCACCAGGGTCTGATCCTGGAAGTGAACGACAGTTTTGAACAGGTGTATGGCTGGCATCAGGCCGACCTGGTCGCCAAGCCGCTCAGTGTGATCCTGCCGGATGCCTTCAAACTGTCCCATCACCTTGGCTTTTCCCGCTTTCAGGTCACTGAAGAATCGAAGGTGCTCAACCATCCCCTGCGTCTGCGCACGGTCTGCAGCTCCGGCGCCGAAGTGGTGTCGGAGCACTACATCGTGGCCGAAAAGCGAGGCGATTACTGGTGCTTCGGCGCCACGCTCACACCCCTGCCTGAAGGCACCGAGCCCACCGTGGGCTGACCTGATCAGTGAGGGCGGATCAGATCCGGCAGGCTGAAGAGACCGAGGCTGCAATGTCTTCGGCCACTGCAGGCGATGGCTGGCCGGCACCGGCTGAAGCGGCGGCGGATTCATAGGCCTCCACGATCCGGCGGAAGTCCTCACCCTGCAGCGTTTCTTCCTCCACCAGGCGATCCACCAGGTCGTCGAGCAGGGGGCGGCGTGTCTCCAGAAGAGACACCGCCTGATCGAGGGCTTCCTGGGCCAGCGTGCGCACCCGCAGGTCAATCTCGCGGCCGGTGCGATCGGCGTAACCCGGACGGGTTTGGATCAGATCACGGCCCAGAAACACTTCGGCGCCATCACCCTCCAGAGCCACTGGCCCGAGGCTGGAGAAGCCATAGCGGGTGACCATTTCGCGGCAGATCCTGCTGACCAGCAGCAGATCTCCACTGGCACCCTGGGTCACTTCGCTGGCCCCGAACACGACAAGCTCAGCGGCTCTGCCGCCCAGGGCCACCACCAGGCGAGCCTGCAGATAGGCCTTGGTGATCAGGCCGGAATCGAGGATGTCCTCGTCGGGCATCATGCGAGCAAAACCGCCCACACCACCAGCCCGAGGGAGCAGGGTCACCTTGTCGAGTTTGTCGGCATGGGGCACCAGCGTGGTGAGCAGGGCATGGCCCACCTCGTGGTAAGCGATCAGGCGTTTCTTGGCACCGTCCTGCAGGGGAGCCACCGTCAGCCCCATGGTGATCCGCTCGAGCGCATCGGAGAGGGCGGCATCGTCGAGAACGGTCTGCTGTCTGCGGGCGGTGAGGATCGCGGCCTCGTTCAGCAGGTTGGCCAGGTCGGCACCTGAAAAGCCTGGGGTGCGGCTGGCCCAGACCCCGAGGCTCACCTCGGGACCCAGGGGCCGGCTGCGGGCATGGACCGCCAGGATGGCCTCGCGGCCGCGTCGATCCGGCAGGTCGACAGTGATGCGGCGATCGAACCTGCCGGGCCGCATCAGGGCCGAATCCAGCACATCCGGACGGTTGGTGGCCGCCAACAGAATCACGCCGGAGTTTTCCTCGAAGCCGTCCATCTCGGTGAGCAGCTGGTTCAGCGTCTGCTCGCGCTCGTCATTGCCGCCACCGATGCCGGCGCCGCGCTGGCGTCCGACCGCATCGATCTCGTCAATGAAAATGATGCAGGGCGCCTTGGCCTTGGCTTTGCGGAACAGATCGCGAACCCGGCTGGCGCCGACTCCCACGAACAATTCGACGAATTCCGATGCCGCCATCGAGAAGAACGGCACACCGGCTTCTCCGGCGATCGCCTTGGCCAGCAGTGTCTTGCCGGTGCCGGGAGGGCCCACCAGAAGAACACCTCTGGGGATCTTGGCACCGAGGCTGGTGAAGCGCTCCGGTGACTGCAGAAAGGTCACCACCTCCTGCAACTCCTCCTTGGCCTCGCCGATGCCGGCCACATCTTCGAACCGCACCGTCACGGTGCCGTCCTCCTGAAGCCGCGGCTGGCTGCGGCCGAAGCCCATCGCCTTGTTGGCCGCCGAGGCGGAGCGGCGTAGCAGCAGACTCAGCCCTGTGAGCAGCAGCACCACCAGCAGCACGTTGCCCAGCAGGCCTGCCGCGGCCTCGTCCTTGCGGTCGTCGCGCACCGTGAGCGGCACGCGAGCCTCCTCCGCGGCGCGCAGCAACATCTGGTCGTTGCTGAACACCGCCACCGACTCCTTGCGGCCGTCCTGGAAGGTGACGCGCACCTCCCGCTGACGTGGCGACAGCTCCAGGTCCTTCACTAGGCCCTTGTCCAGATCCCGGAGCAGCTGGCTGTAGCTCAGCTCGGCAGGGCGGCCTGAACTGGTGCCAGCAGCCGAAGGAGCAACAGAAGAATCTGCGGCGGCTTTCGCCGGAGCCTCTGCGCCGGAGGAGGGAGAGGCGGCACCAGGAGCGGCACCATCAATGGGTTTGGACTTGGGATCCCCGTTCGGGGAGGCCGTTGAAGGGCTGGCGCTCACGGGATCTTCGTTCTGAAGACGAGCTTAGCGATTTGACGAAAGGCAAGTTGACCACGGAAGATCGTTGTTTGGCTGCTAAGGAAACCCAGGGATGGCTGTTCCCAAGAAGAAAACCTCCAAGGGCAAGCGCAATCAGCGCCATGCCACCTGGAAGGGCAAGGCTGTTGTGGCGGCCCAGAAGGCCCTTTCGATCGGCAAAGCCGTGCTGAGTGGCCGTGCCCAGGGCTTCGTCTACCCCGTTGCTGACGACGACTCCAGCGCAGACTGAGGATGGAGGTCGGCCTGAGGGCCTGGCCCGCTCCAGAGGCAGCGGCGTCTGCTGTCCAGCAGGATCACCGCTTCAGCGGACAGGTTCTGGTACCAGTTGGGCGGCAGGCTGTAGAGGCAGGAGCGCACCAACCCCTCCAGGCGCTCCATCGGTAAAGCCGATCCACTCAGTCGGCGTTGCCTGGCTTCGGCCTGAAAGCGCCAGCGCCGCGCCAGGCTCCAGCGCTGGGGGCGCAGTTGCCATAGCGCACTCAGCTCCTGCCAGAGGGGCTGATAGCTCTTGAGATGGCAATTCCAGATCGGCAGCCAGGCCTGTTCCTCCGCACTAAACCCCGTAGGGATGAGGCTGATCAGCCGATCAGCAGTGGCGCTGTGCGTTCCTGCGAATCTTTTTTCGGCCGCGTAGCTCTCGCTGGAAAGAAGGGCCTGAAGAGTGGCTTCCGGTATCTCCCGGCAGCCCAGGAGCCAGCCGTCGAGCAGGAGCAGCTGCGGTTCGCCTTGCCACTGGCCACAGCGATCCCCTTCCCCCTGCCGCAGCCGCTTATCAAAGCGGGGCAGCACCAGCGTTCCGCCCCGGCGCCACTGGGCGATGGCAGCCTGGGCCAGGGCGGGATCGTGGCTGCCGGGTGGACCGCGCAGCACACCGAAGGGATTGCCGGCCATGGCCTGCTTTCGCTCCGTCCAAGGCAGATAGAGGTCGTCGATCGATGCCACCGCGATCGGCAGGTCCAGCTCCCGGGCGAGGCGTGTGATCAGGGCCAGCAGGGTGCTCTTGCCGGCGCCGATCGGGCCATTCAGGCCGAGCACATGGCGTTCGCCGCTGTCGACCAGCTGGCGGCAGCGTTCCAGCAGCGGCAGCCAGCCGCCCCAGAGGAGCGATGGATGGGCCGTCGGCGCTGGGCTCAGGTGCGCCAGTTGGGTCTTCCACTTCTGAACCCAGCTGACCGGCTCAGTGACGCCGCCGATGGCCAGCAGGTCTCTGTAAGGCTGTTCAGGAAACATCCTGGCCGGTTCCGATAGCCAGAGCGGGGCGGCGGAATCGGTATCGGTCACGACGCGACTCACGATCCCAGCTTGAACGCCTCCAGCACCACGGCGTACACCCCACCCATCCGCAGGTTGTCAACCAGAACCCAGATCAGGGGTGGCTCCTGCCGGACCCAGCGGGTGCGGAGCCGCACCAGCAGTTCGGTCCCCAGCACACAACCCAGCACCACCATGGGCCTCCCTCCTGGGGCCTTCAGCAGGAGTAGGGAGGTGAGGTTCTGGCCCAGGTAGAAGCCGATCAGCAGGGCCAGCAGGGCCAGGCTGCGCACCCGCCAACCTCCTGCCACCGCACCGCGCAGCTGCTGCAGCCAGCGGTCCTGGGCCTGTTGCCAGCGGGTCTGGCTGAGGGGAAGGCGGGTCATGGGCGTGCCGGATTTCAGGCCGGATCCAGCAACGATTGCAGATAGGAGAGCGTGATCTGCCCCTGCACGCAAGCCGGCCCCCGCTCGATCAGGTTGGGATGCTCCGCCTCACCAAGGTGATCCACCACGGCGGCGGCCTTGGCGAAGGCCTGGGCCGGCTCGGCCGCGCTGAAGGCGCTGCGGCTGATCAGGCAGGTAAGCCCCGCCCCGCAGGCGGCCCGCAGACCGTTGACGGAATCCTCAAGGGCGATGCTACGGCCGGGCGTCGCCCCCAGCTGCTCGCAGCCGAGCCGATAGGCCTCGGGGTCGGGTTTCTTGCGGGTCACGTCGCCTCCGCAGATCCACACGGGTAACAGGCTGACCGCTTCAGGCAGCTGCGCCTTCATCAGAGCTGCCACCGCCTCGCGTCCGCTGGTGGTCACGATCGCCTGGGCCAGCCCTGCTGCTGCCGCCTGCCGCATCAGCCGCACCACACCGGGTCGCAGCTCCACCCGCCCCTCGCCCAGCAGGCAGCGGTAGTGCTGTTGCTTGCGGCGTTGCAGCGCCTGCACCCGTTCCGGGTCCGGTGCGACGCCCTCCACCTCGGTGAGGAAGGCGCTGATCCGCTCGTGGCCGCCGCTGATCGCCAACAGGCGGCCGTAGGTGTCCACATCCCAGTGCCAGGGCAGGCCCGCCTCGGCGAAGGCAGCGTTGAAGGCCGGCCGGTGTCCGTCGCGCTCGGTTTCGGCGATGGTGCCGTCCACATCCCAGAGCAAGGCCTCCAGTGGCATCGGCAGGTTGACAACGTCTGACCTCAGGCTGCCAGGCCTGCGGCAGCGCCGCAGAATGGGGAGCCTTCGCCGCGCACCGTTGCTCCCTGAGCATCCCGAGCAACGCTGGCAGCTACCGCCGCCCTTGCCCGCAGGCGATCTCACGCCCTCGCTGGATGGCCAGGCATTGCCAGCCGAGCTGCTGGCGGTGTTGCGTCGCCGCGGGCTGAAGAGTGCCGCCGCGATCGAGGCCCTGCTCGATCCACCGGCAGCCCCCGATCCCCATGCCCATTTCGCCGATCTGGCCGTGGCGGTGCAGCGGCTGGAGCAGGCCTGTCGCGAGGGTGAACGGTTAGCGATCTGCGGCGATTACGACGCCGATGGCATGACCAGCACGGCCCTGCTGGTGGGGGTGCTGCAGCGCCTGGGCGCCCGGCCGATGGCCGCCATCCCCAGTCGGCAGGACGATGGCTACGGCCTCAATGCCGCCATGGTCGAACGGCTGGCCGGCGAAGGGATTGCCCTGCTGGTGACGGTCGACAACGGCATCGCCGCCGCGGAGGCCCTTGAGCGCGCCCGCCAGCTGGCCGTGGAGGTGATCCTCACCGACCATCACACGATTCCTGAGCAGCGGCCGCCCTACCTGGCCCTGCTCCATCCGGCCTGCACGCCGCCCGAGTCCCCCTTCCGCAGCCTGGCCGGGGTGGGCCTCGCCTACGTGCTGGCCATGGCCCTCAGCCAGCAGATGGGCAGCCGCCAGGGCCTGGACGCTGCCCGCGATCTGTTCTGCATCGGCACCATTGCCGACATGGCGCCCCTGCTGGGGGTGAACCGGCGCTGGTTGCTGGATGGCCTGCCCCAGCTGCGCCGCAGCCGCCTGGCCGGCCTGCAGGCCCTGCAGCGGGTGGCGGGCCTGGAGGACGATGCCGTGGATGCGCAGGTGGTGGGCTTCCAGCTCGCTCCGCGGATCAACGCGGTGGGGCGCCTCGGCGATCCCGAGCTGGTGGTGGAGCTGCTCACCACCGACGACCCTGATCGCGCCCTGGAGCTGGCGCGTGACTGTGAAGCCCTCAACCGCCAGCGGCGCGAACTCTGCGGCGCCATCGAGGCCGAGGCCATTGCCCTGGTCGACGCCGATGGCCCCCATCGCAGCCACTTCCTGCTGCTCGCTCAGAGCCATTGGCACCACGGGGTGATCGGCATCGTCGCTTCGCGCCTGGTGGAGCGCTATGGCCGGCCGGTGGCCCTGCTGGCCGGCGAGGGAAACGGCCGCTTGAGGGCCTCGGTGCGGGCCCCGCGTGGTTTTGCCGTGGACAGGGCTCTGCAGGAGTGCACCGATCTGCTGGAGCGCCATGGCGGCCATCCCGCCGCCGGGGGGTTCACGGTGCTGGCCGAACGGGTGGCGGCCCTGCATGAGCGGCTCGATGGCCTCGCCGCCGCCTGGCTGGGGGGCCAGGTCGGTGGCCCGGTGGTGGAGCCGGATGCGCTGCTGCGGCTGGAGCGGATCGACCGGCCGTTCTGGCGGCAGCTCCAGCGGCTCGAGCCCTTCGGGATCGGCCATGCCACGCCGGTGTTCTGGGCTGCGGACTGCCAGGTGAGCAGCCAGAAGTTGCTGCGTGGTGGCCATCTCGAGCTGGAACTGCGCCAGGGGGAGGCGGCCCTGCGGGCAATCGCCTGGCGCTGGCAGGGCGAGGCTGTGGTGCCACCGCGGGTGGACGTGGCATTCCAGCTGCGCAACAACCGCTGGCAGGGGACCGAACGGCTGCAGCTGGAGTTGGTGGCCCTGCGACCCAGCGGTGCCGAGGAGGTGCTGCTGCAACGGGCCCATCGCACCTACCGATGTCGCCGCCAGGGGGAGGCGGTGCTGATCTGCAATGCCGCCGGTGAGAAGCTGCTGTCTCTCCCCGATGGTCGCCTCACCGACGCGGATAGCGGCTGCAGCCGGCCCGAGCATCCGTACCTGCGCACCCTGGTGCAGGAGGCTTCGATGGCCCTGGGACTGGTGGCCTGATGGTGCGCCCCAGCCCCCGTGCCCAGATCCAGCATCTCGGTCGCCATCTGATCGACCTGGGATTTCTCGGCCTGATGGTGGGGGCCGCCTGCTGGCCCCTGAACCTGGTGGACCGCTGGCAGGATCGCCTGCTGGAGAGGATGCCCGGTTTCGGCGGGGGGGCGTGGTCGGCCGCCAGTCTGGCGCTGGTGCTGGTGCCGCTGGTGGTGATGCCCCTGCTGCTTGTGCTGCAGGCGGGCCCCTGGAAGGACGGGCGGGGATCGGGCATCCCCCAGACGATGGAAAGCCTTCACGATCCGGAGCGGCGGGAGCTGCTGCTGGCGGCCACGCCCACCTGGAGGCGCTCCCTGCTCTGGACGGTCGCCAGCCTCGCCCTGTTCTCGCTGGGACGGGAAGGCCCGGTGGTGCAGGTGGGGGCCAGTGTGGCCCATGCCCTGCGCCGTCGCTTCCCGGCGCTGCTGCGGGGGCTGGTTCCTGGCGGCGTATTGGCGATCGCTGCCGGAGCCGGTTTGGCGGGTGGCTTCAACAGCCCCCTGATGGGGGTGGTGTTCATGGCTGAGGAGCTCACCGGTCGCTTTCAGTCGGCCCTGATCTGGCCGGGCTTGATGGTCTGTGCCACCGCTGCCCTGATGAGCCATTGGGGTGGCGAACCGCTCTACGGACTTGGGGTGGTGGCCAATGCCACCCCTGAGACCGAACTGCTGCTCTGGGCGGTGCCGATTGGCCTGTCAGCCGGACTGCTGGGGGGGGCGTTTGCCTCGCTGCTGCTGGCGACAGCGCGACAGCTGCGCGTTCGGGTGCTCCGCCACCCCTGGCTCTGGGGGCTGGGGCTGGGTCTTCTGGTCAGTCTGATGCTGCTGGTCAGCGGCGGCCTCAGCGGCGGGGATGGCGAGCGCCTGATGACCCTGCTGATCGATGACCAGAAGCCCATTGCCACCGGCTGGCGGTGGTTGGGGCTGTTGGTTCTGCGAATTGTGGCCCCGATCATCCCGCTGGCGGCAGGTGTGCCAGGCGGCCTGATCGATCCGGCCTTCACCCTGGGGGCCGTCTTCGGCTCCGGGGTGATCGAGTGGTTCGGTGGTGATCCTCACGTGGGTCTGGCTCTTGGCATGGTGGCGGCCCTGGCCGGCGCCACCCAGTTGCCGGTGATGAGCATGCTCTTTGCCCTGCACATGGCAGGAGATCAGCAGCTGCTGGCAGGCCTGCTGCTGGCAGGGGCCCTGGGGGCCTATGCAGGGCGGATGTTGCTGAAATTGCCGGTGTACCACGCTCTGGCGGCCCTGGATCAGCCGAATTCGAACGCAGGCAGCGAGGCTACGTCGTGAAGTGATGTTGCATCGTCTGAGGCCCAGACCGCTTGCATCGGTGTGCGGCATTGCTGGCACATAGAATTGGATTTGGAGGAATCCTGACTCAGGAATCGCCTCCCTAGGGCTATCTCCTCTCCGGTAAGGGCCCACCACAGACGAGGCAGTACTGCATCATGGGTAAGGCCATCTCTGGTCGTGGTGGTGGTCGCAGTGATGAGAGGAGCGGAGCCCATCGAGGACAAAGCAAGCGGGCCAGGCCTGCGCGTCCTCACAGTGATGTTTCGAAGGACTCGAACTTTTCGCCCACCTCCGTCGGGCTGGCTGAGCTGGAGGCACCTCTCGATCTGATCGAGTGCAATGACCTCTCGATTCGGCGACCCGATGCCGTACAAGCTTGCGCAGCCGTACTCATCTTCGCCGAGGGAGAGCATCCCTTGGTGGCAGCCTCGGAGAACTGTGCGGCTCTGTTTGACCTCAGCCTGCCGGAGCTGTTGAAGCGCTCACCTGAGCAGCTCTTCGGTGGGGAGGCTGCCGCCGTTCTCGCCGGGGTGTTGACCCAGGATCGAGGTCTTCAGAATTTTTCCCTCGAGACCAGCAGCGGTCTTTCCCTTCAGGCGAGCTGTTTCTCCTGCAGGCCCTACGTGGGGCTCTGCCTGGAGCACCCGAGCCTTGCGGACCATGCCGGTCGGCAAGAGGAGCCGAGTCCAACGGAGCTGTTGCGATCCATCACCACCGCCACTTGCCTGCTACAGACGATCGATGAAGCCTCGGAGGATGGATTGGAGCCTTTCTCCAACACCATGGTGAACGTGGTGCGCACCATCACCGGATTTGACCGGGTGATGCTCTATCGCTTTGATTCTGATTGGAACGGCATTGTCATTGCTGAAGATCGGGCCCCAGAGGTGGCGACCTCCTACCTGGGATTGCACTTTCCTTCTTCGGACATTCCCAGGGCAGCGCGGCATTTATTTCATGCCAATTCGGTACGCACCTTGGTGGACATGCAGCGCCCAGCTTCAGCTCTGCAGTACACCAAGGCGTATAGCCAGGCTCAACCTGTCGATTTGGGTCAATGCCATTATCGCGATGTGTCGGATGTTCATCGTCGCTATCTAGTCAACATGGGAGTGCGTTCTTCCCTCACTTTCGCATTGTCGGTCAATAACAAGCTCTGGGGGCTGATTGCCTGTCACAACATGGACCGCTCCCGGCAGATCAGTCCCACTCAGCTGGTCATCTTCAAAAGTTTTAGTGACATTATGTCAGTGGGGCTCTCGCGGATCTTGGCGCGGCAAGAGAAGCAGGCTCTAGATGAGATCACGAGACTTTGCAATTGGATTCGCGATCAGTCGGCCAAGTCAGTTTCCACTAACTTTGTAGAGGTAATTCTCAGGCCAATCGTTGATCAACTGCCTGATCTTATCGGTTGCGATGGATTTGTCTACATCTCTCCGACGGTACTGTTTTCCAGTGATAACGCTCCCAGCGCTTCCGGCATCGAGAAAGTGCGTTGTTTCTTTCGTGATTGGTCGCGTCATCAGCAATCATCCAGTCTAATCACAGCACGTCTGCGTGATTACGGTGTTTCCCTCTCCAGTTCAGATCAAACGAAGGCTGCTGGTGTCATTGCGATTCAAAATGCTGATGATGCTACGAAGATGTTGTTATTCCGCCGACCCCGATTATTCTCCAGCACCTGGGCTGGAGATCCGAAGCATCGTGTGGTCAGGCTTGAGGGTGGTGGTGGGCTAGACCCCCGTTCCTCCTTTGAACGTTTTGTCGAGGAAAATCATCACAGCTGCTTGGAGTGGACCCTGGCCGACCAGGCCGTGGCGTTCCAGCTGTTTGATACGCTCAGCCATGCTCAATTTGTGATGGATCGCCGCGACAGTGTCGAGGCACTGAAAATCGCGAAGCTAGAAGCGATTGAGGCAACCGAACGCATGACTCATGCAGCCATGCACGATGAGCTTACGGGACTGGCAAATCGGCGCATGCTTGAGATTGAACTGCAAGGCTCGATTCAACGGAGTCTCCTCAGTCTCGATGAGCTTGAAGCTAAGCTCACGGCACTATTGCATCTCGATCTTGATGGATTCAAGCGGGTGAACGATACCCTTGGTCATGATTCAGGTGATCAGTTGCTGGTCATGGTCGCTAATTCAATTCGTGGATGCCTTCGGCGCGAAGATCTGGCGGCGCGAATGGGTGGCGATGAATTCATCGTGCTAACTTCTTGCGGCCGAAGTAAGGATGCTATTGAAGCATTGGCTTCGAGATTGCTTCAGGTTCTGAGCAATCCAATCCAGATTTCGGGTAAAGTCTGCCGGATCAGCGCAAGCATCGGCATCGCGATTGTCAATCGCCAGGATAATTCGTCCTCAAGCCTGCTGCGTCGAGCGGATATTGCTCTGTATGAGAGCAAGCGAAAAGGCAAGGGCTGTTATTCTTTCTATGATGAAAATCTCGACAAGGCTTTTAATCAGGAAGTTCAGCTTGCCGAGGAATTTGAGATCGGTTTTTCCCGATCCGAATTGCTACTTTATTACCAACCCCTCTTTCGTGCCGATTCTCGCCGCTTGGTAGGGGCTGAGGCTCTGGTGCGCTGGAATCACCCCAGGATGGGATTGCTTGCACCGGGACAGTTCTTCAATGCTGTGGATCAGGCCAGGATGATGGCCGCATTAGATCATTTCTCCCTGAGCCAGGCGCGTGACGATCTCCGGAGATGGATGGAGCAGGGGTTGTCGCTGAGCAAACTATCCGTGAATGTGTCTGCGGATCGGTTGCTATCACAGGATCTTGTCAAGCACGTCCGCGCTCTGGACTTCCCTGATGGGGTACTCGTGTTTGAGCTGCTTGAGTCGATTTATCTGGATTATCCCGATCAGGATCTCCTGGACAAGATCCGCGACCTGCAGGATCTGGGGGTACGAATCGAGCTGGACGACTTCGGCACAGGACGCACCTCTGTGATCAGCCTGATGTCCGTCAAACCCTCCGGCATCAAGCTGGATCGAGGCCTGGTGATTCCAAGCCAGGAATCGCAAGACGCTCGGTGTCTGATGAAATTGGTGGTCGATATGGGCCACTCACTGGGGATCTCCGTAACGGCAGAGGGAGTGGAAAACATGGGAACCGCAAAGCTGGCGCACGACTTTGGATGCGACATGTTGCAAGGATATGGACTGGGAAGGCCAATGCCCCCAGATCATTTCCTGGGCTTCGCACTGAAAAATCATGCAGAAACCATGGCCTAGATCAGCATGCACCCCCATCATGCCAAGACCGAAACTAATAATATGATGGCGTGATCCCAACCGTTTCATTATGTCTCTTAAGCATCATCAAGTAATGCTTATTCTGTTCACGCGCTCGTTTTTGATGCAAATCCCAGCTGCTTAAGTGGGAAAAGTAGATACAGGATCAAATGACTGCGAAATGAGTGAATTGATCGTGCTGATAAATAATCAACGAACTATTTCAGATCAGTGCAACTCACAACGGCTCGGACGTCATTGAGCCAAAGGAGTTGATCCGTTGGGCGCTTTTCAGAGTGCGCCGCGACGGTAAAAGAGGATGAAGATCACGGCCGGCCCGGCAATGGTGATCAAGGCCAGGGCAGCGAAGTTGGCAATCAGGTGAAAATCAATGCCCATGACGGGTCAGGTCGGTTGTGGATTTGCCCCGCACTCTACGGATGGCCTGGGGGGAGGTCCTGACCTGCGCGTTGATTGTGAAGCGATGTCACAACCGCCCGGCTTCGGGCTGCCAACCCGCTGTCTGCGAGGCCCCTCGCCATGCTGATCGCTGGAATCACCATTTTCTTTGCATGAGTAAGCCGGAACGCTGGCAGTGCATCGCCTGCTGCGGCGCCTGCTGCCGGCTCGATCCCAGCCTGCGCGAGGACGCCATCGCGGCGCTCAGCGACGAGCAGCGCCGCACGTACCTCGCGATGGTGGGCGAAGACGGCTGGTGCATCCACTACGACACCGGTGCCCGTCGATGCCGGATCTACGAGGATCGGCCTGATTTCTGCAGGGTTGAGAACCTCATGGCCCTGTTCGGCGCCGAGGCCGGTGAGGCGGATGCCCTGGCGATCGACTGTTGCAAACAGCAGATCCGCAGCGAATACGGCGGCCGTGGCAGGGTGATGCGGCGATTCCGGCGCGCCATTCGCCAACGGCCATGAGCAGCACCTCCGGCAGCGACAACAGCCACGCCGGCAGCTGGGGAGCTGCCTTCCTCACCACAGCCACCACCGTGTTTCTGGCGGAGCTGGGGGACAAGACCCAGCTGGCCGCCCTTCTGCTGTCGGCGCAGTCCGGTCAGCCGGTGGTGGTGTTCATCGGGGCCTCCCTGGCCCTGATCAGCTCCAGCCTGGTGGGGGTGGTGCTGGGCCGCTGGCTGGCCAGTGTCATGCCGGCCCATCAGCTCGAGCGACTGGCCGGGCTGGTGATGGTTGCTCTGGGGCTCTGGCTCGGTCGCCAGGCCGTGCTTCACCTGTCTTCGCTGCACCCTGACCTGCTGCATCTCCCCCAGATCCAGCCCTGAAGGGCCTCGCACCGAGGTCTACCCCTGTGGCTTCCTTCGAACTCCCGCCCTTGCCATGCCGCTCGCCCTCCTGGCTTCAACCTTCGCCACGGTGTTTCTGGCGGAACTGGGCGACAAGACCCAGCTCGCCATCGTCACGATCAGCGGCACCTCCAGCCGCCCCACGGCGGTGTTCGCCGGCAGTTCCGTGGCCCTGGTGCTGGCCAGCCTGCTTGGGGCGGCTGCCGGTGGCTCCCTGTCTAGTGTGGTGCCCACCGATCTGCTGCAACTGGTGGCCTCCCTTGGCTTTCTGGTGATCGGCCTGCGCCTGATTCAGCGCTCCAGGGTCAGCGAGGACGACCTGGCCGGTGGCGAAGCACTGGCCGGTGACGATCTGGTGAGGGTCGACGGGGTGGTGTCCAGAGCTCAGGAACCCCCGGCCTGAGCGATCCGATCCCCGGCTTCACATCGATCCGGCACTGAGATCGTTCCTCCTGGTTGGTCGACTGGCTGGTCGTCTGGTTGTTCGCCTGGGTTTTCCCCTGGTCATGGTCTCGGCTTTGTTGTGGGGCCAGGGTCGGCTGCTGCCTAAAGTCTTGTCGAGAAAAGCATCGCTGCCGCGCCCACGCTTCACGGCCGGACAGCTTCGGTGCCTTTTGCCGTCACGGTTCCACCAGCGCACCCTCGCCGCATGAAGTTCACGGTCGCCGACCTGCTCGACCAGCTCACACCCGACAGCACCGTGCCCGTGGCACAACTGGAGAAGGCCCTCGGTCTCTCCGGAGAGCCTGAGCAGCAGCACCTGCGCATCGGCCTCGATGGTCTGGTGCGTCTGGGTCTGCTGGAGGAGAGCGAGGCCGGTCTGCAGCGGCGCCAGGATGACACCCTGATCGAGGCGAGGCTGCGCTGCTCGAGCAAGGGCTTCTGCTTTGCCCTGCGGGATGACGGCGGCGAAGACATCTACATCCGTGACCACCAGCTCAACCACGCCTGGAACGGCGATCGGGTGCTGGTGCGCATCACCCGCGAGGGTGGCCGCCGCCGTTCACCCGAAGGCGGCGTGCAATGCATTCTGGAACGGGCCACCAGCAGCCTCCTGGCCCAGGTGGAGGAGCAGAACGATCGGCTGTTGGCCGTGCCGCTTGACGATCGGCTGCTCACCAGCCTGGAGCTGCCCAGTGCTGATGCCGTTCACCTCGACCCCAGCCAGTCTTCGGTGGTCGAGGTCATGGTGGACCGTTACCCGGTGGGCCAGTTCGCTCCCCAGGGCCACGTGGAGCGCCAGCTGCCCATCCACGGTGGCGTGGAGGCCGACCTCGACCTGCTGCTCACCAAACATGGCTTGCGGGAGCGGCCTGCCGCACCGCGCGCCACCCTCCGGACCCCGGCTCCCAAGGATCGGATCGATCTCACCGCGCAGACCACCCTGCTGCTGGAAGCCTGGAGCAGCGAGGCCCCGGGGCTGCCGGCGCTGGCTCTTGAACCCCGCGAAGACGGCGCCGGCTGGCGACTGTGGGTCCATGCCCCCTGCGTGGCGGAACGCCTGGCCCTTGGCTCCTCGCTGGATCTGTGGCTGCGGGAGCAGGCCGAGGCCTTCTGCGTCGGTCCCTCCTGGCTGCCCCTGCTCACCCCTGCCCTGGCCAAGGCGAGTGCGTTCCAGCCCGGCCGCAGTGAGTCGGCCCTCTCGGTGGCCCTTGATCTCTCCCCCGACGGCGCGCTGGAGCATTACCGTTTCAGCCGGAGCACAATCCGCCCCACGGCACGGGTCGATCTAGCCGCCCTCACGGCCCTGGCGGAGCGCAAACCCAAGGCCCGCACGGTGCCGGCCGGCCTCAAGGCGCTCAAAGATCACATCCCGCTGATCGAACAGCTGATTGGTGTGGCTGAGCTGTTGCGCCAGCGCCGTTTGGCGGGGGGCTCGATCGATCTGGCCCTGCCGATGCCTGCGATCCCCGGCCTTGGCGATCTGCTCACCCCTGGCCCCGATGGCGCCAGCCAGGGCTGGATGGTGGACCTGCCGCTGCAGCATCCCGTGGCCCTGCTGCGGGAAGCCGTGTTGCTGGCCCATCGTGCTCTGGGGGGGCACCTGGCCGCCCTGAACCTGCCGGCCCTGTATGCCATCAATCCAGCCGCCGAAGCGAGCGAACTGAACGAGGTGGCCAAGGCTGCCCTGGCCCTCGAAATCCCCCTGGAACTCTCGGCTGAAGGCAATGCCAGCGCCGCCGAGCTGGCCGCCGCCTTCGCCGCCACCGACCGCAGCCGGGTGTTGCAGCAGCAGTTGCGCGACACGCTGGAGCCTGTTCAGATCAGCGAGGTGCCGGGTCCCAATGCGGTGGCAGGCGAGGAGTTGGCGGTGGCTCCCTGGTGTTGCCCCGGTCTGCACTACGCCGACCTCTGGAACCAGCAGCTGCTCACCAGCCTGCTGGTTGATGGCAAGGATCGCCCCACGGTCCGTCACAAGGTGACCGTCGATCTGGCCAGTGATGCCTGCCGTTCCGCCACGATCGATTGGTCGTTGCTTACTCCCAGCCAGCTGACTCCTTATCAGGAGGCGATCGCCCACGGCCTGGCCCAGAGGCTTCAGGGCCGGGCTCGCTTCCTGCAGGAGGTACAGAGCGATGCCCTCGCCATGGCCCAGGCCCGGCAGGCCGAGCCGCTGGTGGGTCAGGTGATGCCGGGGGTGATCAGTGGCGTGCAGAGCTACGGGTTCTTCGTGGAAGTGCCGCCCTCCCAGGTGGAAGGTCTCGTGCACGTCAGCTCCCTCAAGGACGACTGGTACGAGTACCGGGCCCGCCAGAACCGATTGGTGGGGCGCAAGAACCGCCGCACCTACATGTTGGGCGATGCCGTGGAGGTGGAGATCCAGAAGGTGGATGCCCTGCGCCATCAGATCGACCTGGTGGTGCTGCTGCCCGAAGGCGATGACCTGACAGACAGCAGCGAGATGACCAGTAGCTCCGGGCCTGATGCTCTGGGTGCCTCCTCCTTCGACAGCCCTGGCTTCGCCGCCTCTGCTGACGGGACTTCCCAGTTCGGTGCTGACGAGGACGAATCCTCCAGCGACGACGACCTCAGCCAGGACTGAGCGCGTGACCCTGCCGGTGGTTCTAGCTGTGTCCGGGGCCTCCGCTCAGCCCCTGGCTGAACGGGCCCTGCAGCTGTTGCTGCAGGCCGGAGAAACCGTGGAGATGGTCACCAGCCGTGGCGCCATCGGGGTCTGGCAGGCGGAACTGGGCCTGCGGGTTCCATCCGAACCCGACCTTCAGGAGCGGTTCTGGCGAGAGCGCACCGGTTGCAACGGCGGCCAGCTCCGCTGCCACCGCTGGAATGACCAGGGGGCGGCGATTGCCAGTGGCAGCTACCGCACCCGCGGCATGGTCATCCTGCCGGCGAGCATGGGCACGGTGGGGCGGATTGCCTCGGGCGTGGCCCTCGATCTGGTGGAGCGTGCCGCCGATGTTCACCTCAAGGAGGGCAGACCGCTGGTGATTGCCCCGCGGGAAACTCCCTGGAGCCTGGTGCATCTGCGCAATCTCACGGCCCTGGCCGAGGCCGGCGCTCGGATCGCGCCGCCCGTTCCCGCCTGGTATCAGCAGCCCCGCAGCCTCGACGACATGGTGGATTTTCTGGTGATCCGCGTCTTCGACGTGCTGGGTTACGACCTGGGCCCGCTCAACCGCTGGCAGGGCCGGCCGGCGCTGCGTTGAATCTGCGTTGCATTGCACCTGTGCTGTGTTGAGTCCCTGCCGAGCTGATCCCCTGCTGTGACTCCGCTTCTGCGTCGCCTGCTGTTGCTGCCCTTGCTGGCGCCCCTTCTGGCGGTGCTCGTGGTGGCTGCCCTCAATCCCCGTCCGCCCTTGCGGCTGCGGCTGCTGCTCTGGGTCAGCCCGCCGCTGCCCAGCGGGCTGTGGCTGGCCACCGCCGGCCTTGCCGGAGCGGCCCTCAGCGCCACCGCCACGGCCCTGGCCCTGCGGGGGGGATCATCAGGCCCCACTGCGGCGGAGTCGCCGCCGTTTGCAGCAAGGCGTCGCTCCCGCACGGGTGCCGAGGCCGGTTCGGAGTCCTGGTCGGAGGGGGCTGGTCGCCAGGAACCCTGGGACGCCCCCCCTCCCGGCACTGCCGGGCCGGGCCGCTCCCCCGGCGAACCACCGCCGACTGTGAGTGTTCCCTATCGGGTGGTGCGGCAGGGATCGGCAACGGCCCAGGCGACCACGACAACAGCGGCCCGTGCCGCGTGGACAGCTGAGCCGAGGGCCGCTGCCTCCAGGTCCGCGGGCCCCGCATCCTCGGATGGGTCCAGCGCAGACCTTGGAGACTGGGGAACCCCGCCGCCCGGCGAAGACTGGTGAGCAGGTACTCCGTCAGGACTGCCTAGAGTCGATACCAGCACCCCGCTACGAGGCCAGCTCCGGTGAGCGATTCCGCCAATCCCGCCCCTCAGCCTGCCGCCAGCCCGGCTCCTGCCAGCCCAGCCGCCGCTGCTCCTGCTGCTGCCGCTGCTGCGGCGAAGCCCAAGGCCAAGCCACCGGCCCCGGAAGACCAGCCCTTCGCCAGCTTCGTGCCGGACCTGCTGCTGCCGGCCCTGGCCAAGGAGATCAAGGCCTATGGCGGCCCAACTCCCGACCTTCGCTTCTGCGAGGGCCCGATGCCGGTGGTGGGCAGTCCCTGTTGGATGGTGCAGGGCAGCCTGCCGGGGGATCGCCGCTTCTGGCTCTGCTTCACCCAGCCGGACATCTCCAGCGCCAAGACCGTGGCGGTGGCCGAGTCGGGCAGTGAACCCAGCCTGCTGGAGTCGTTTCTGATCGACGAGCGCAAGATCACGCTGGCTCTCCTGGTTTCTCGCCTGGTGCAGCGGCTGAATGGCCAGAAGTGGCTCGGCCCGAACTGATCACTGCCTCCAGATCGAGACGCACTGTCACATCCAGTCGGCAGCGGAGTTGCCCCCACTACGATGGGGCCACGCTCGATGCCGACCTGCGCGATGGTGCCACCCGCTGCCACGACCGCCCCAGCCGCAGCCGCGATCCCCGATGCCGCCATCGGCACCGCGGATGCGCCGGCGTTCAAGGATCCGGTGAAGGACACGATCCTGACGCCGCGCTTCTACACCACGGATTTCGACGCCATGGCGGCGATGGATCTGCGGCCCAACGAGGTGGAGCTGGAGGCGATCTGCGAGGAATTCCGCAAGGACTACAACCGTCACCACTTCGTGCGGAACGAGGAGTTTGAGGGCGCGGCCGACAAGCTCGACCCTGAAACCCGCAAGGTGTTCGTGGAGTTCCTTGAGCAGAGCTGCACCTCCGAATTCTCGGGCTTCCTGCTCTACAAGGAACTCAGCCGTCGGATCAAGGAGAAGAATCCGCTGCTGGCGGAGTGTTTCGCCCATATGGCCCGCGATGAGGCCCGGCATGCCGGCTTCCTCAACAAGTCGATGAGTGATTTCGGGCTGCAGCTGGATCTTGGCTTCCTCACCGCCAACAAGGCCTACACATTCTTCAAGCCGAAGTTTATCTTCTACGCCACCTATCTCTCCGAGAAGATCGGCTACTGGCGTTATATCGCCATCTACCGGCACCTTGAGCAGCACCCGGAAAGCAAGATCTTCCCGATCTTCAACTTCTTCGAAAACTGGTGTCAGGACGAGAACCGCCATGGCGATTTCTTTGATGCCCTGATGAAGGCCCAGCCCGACACCGTGCGCGGCTTCACCGCCCGCCTCTGGTGCCGCTTCTTCCTGTTGGCCGTGTTCGCCACGATGTATGTGCGCGACGTGGCCCGCAAGGAGTTCTATGAAGCCCTGGGGCTCGATGCCCGCGATTACGACAAGTACGTGATCGCCAAAACCAACGAGACCTCCGCCCGCGTCTTCCCCGTGGTGCTGGATGTGGAGAACCCCAAGTTCTACGAGCGCCTTGAGCGCCTCGTCCAGAACAACGCGGCCCTCGCCGCTGCCGACAGCTCCGAGGCTCCCGCTCCGATCAGAGCCCTGCGCAAGCTTCCCTTCTGGGCGGCCAACGGCCTGGAGATGGCGAAACTGTTCCTGATGGCGCCCATCCGCAGCGAGCGCTTCCAGCCGGCGGTGCGCTGAGGCCGGGCTGCCTGGCTAGCCTCACTGCCATCACCACTGGTCTGCAGCCCGCAGCGACTGGCCGGTGATGGCTTTTTGATTTCTGCAAGACACCGCCTTGGTCGCGTCCCTCCCCAGCAACGCTCCAGCGGCCGAGGCGCCGCGCGCCAGTGCCGGCCCTTCCGGTTTTGATGCCAGCTGGAGTGGTCGCCTGGAGCCTCTGCTCAGCGCCGGCCGCGGTGCTGGTGCCGATCTGGTGGAGGTGTTTCTCGAGCGCACCGACCACCTTGGCGTGCTCGCCGAACAGGACACGATCACCAACGTGAGCCCGGCCTTCGGCATGGGTGCCGGCATCCGCGTCTTCCTCGGGGAACGGGATGGCTTTGTCTCCACCAATGATCTCAGTGCGGCGGGTCTGATGGCCGCCCTTGATCAGGCTCTGGGCATGCTGGCTCTGGTGCGCAGTGTCCCGGATCGATCCCCCTTTGAGGGTCTTCCCGGTCTGCGTGACTTTGGTGCCGCCAAGCTCGACTGGCTCGACCGCTGCCCCGACCTGCGCGAAGCCACCCATCGTTTGCTGGAAGGCACCGATCGGCTGCAACGGCATGGCAGCCACCTTCAGGCCCGCCGCGGCAGTTACGCCCGCGACTGGCAGGAGGTGCTGGTGGCCGCCAGCGATGGCACCTTTGCCCGCGATATCCGGCTGCATCAATCCGTGGGACTGAATGTGCTGGCCGCCGATGGCGATCACCGCGCCGGCGTGGGACGCCGCTACGGCACCTCCGGCCGACCGGACGACCTGCGCCAGTGGAACGCCGAGACCTCAGCCCAGGAGGTCTGTGCCAGCGCCAGCACCATCCTCTACGCCGACTACGTCGAGGCCGGACAGTGCCCGGTGGTGCTGGCCAACCGCTTCGGCGGCGTGATCTTCCACGAAGCCTGCGGCCATCTGCTGGAAACCACCCAGGTGGAGCGGGGCACCACTCCCTTCGCCGACCGGGTCGGCTCCGCGATTGCCCATGAGGCCGTCACCGCCATCGACGAAGGCCTCAGCGATGGCGCCTTCGGTTCCCTCTCGATGGATGACGAGGGCATGGAGCCCCAGCGCACCGTGCTGATCGAGAATGGCGTGCTGCAGCGTTTCCTCAGCGACCGCGCCGGCGAGCGGCGCACCGGCCATGCGCGCACCGGCAGCGGCCGGCGCCAGAGCCATTCGTTTGCCGCCGCCAGCCGCATGCGCAACACCTACATCGCCGCTGGACCCCATACGCCCGCTGAGCTGATCGCCTCGGTGGATCGGGGTCTCTACTGCAAGGCCATGGGTGGCGGCAGCGTCGGACCCACCGGCCAGTTCAACTTTGCCGTGGAGGAGGGCTATCTGATCGAGAACGGTGAACTCACCAAGCCGGTGAAGGGCGCCACCTTGATCGGTGAGGCCAAGGAGGTGATGCCCCGCATCTCCATGTGCGCCGATGACCTTGAACTGGCTGCGGGCTTCTGCGGCTCGGTGAGCGGCAGCATCTTCGTGACCGTGGGCCAGCCCCACATCAAGGTGGATTCGATCACCGTGGGAGGCCGCTGAGTCATGACCCGCTCTCCTTCCGGTCTCGATGCCGAGACCCTCCGCTCCCGCCTCGATCAGATGGCCGCCCGTTCGGGCATTCGCCAGTGGGATCTTGGTGCCGCCTGCAGCACCGACACCTCGGTGCAGGTCGACCGCGGCGAGGCGAAGCAGATGAAGGGGGCTCAGCGCAGCTCCATCACCGTGCGGGTCTGGAACGACGACGGCCTTGTGGGCATCACCAGCACCTCTGATCTGTCCGATGCCGGCCTGGAGCGGGCCCTGGCCGGTGCCAGTGAGGCCAGCGCCTTCGGGAATGCCGACGACATCCCCGCCTTCTCGCCCCTGGCCACTGCGCCGTTGCAGCCCCTGGATCAACCGATCAAGGAGCCGGTCAGCATCCTTGATCTGCTCGCCACCCTCAAGGATGCGGAGCACCAGCTGCTGGAGAGCCATCCCGCCATCGACACCGTTCCCTACAACGGTCTGGCCCAGCGCAGCAGCGACCGCATCTATCTCAACAGTGCCGGTGCCTGCCGCCAGCAGCAGCTCACCACTGCCAGCCTCTATCTCTACGCCCGGGCCGAAGAAGCCGGCCGCAAACCACGCAGTGCCGGTGCGGTGCGCCTGGCCTACGGCGCCGCTGACCTCGACATCGCCGGCTGCATCGAGGAGGCCGCTGGGCTCACGGCCTCCCACCTCGATTACGCCCCGATCGAGACCGGCCGTTACACCTGCGTGTTCAGCCCCGAGGCCTTTCTTGATCTGATCGGCGCCTTCAGCAACCTGTTCAATGCCCGCGCCGTGCTCGATGGCGTCAGCCTCAGCAACCGGGAGTCGCTGGGGGAGTCGCTTGCCGTTCCCTTCCTCGACCTGCACGACCACGGCCGCCATCCCGGCAACATCGGCGCCTCTGCCTTCGATGGTGAAGGCACACCCACGGCCCGCTTGGCTTTGCTGGAGGGGGGCGTGTTGCGCCATTTCCTCCATTCGGAAGCCACCGCCCGTGCCTTTGGTGTGGCTCCCACGGGCCATGCGGGCATGGGTGCCAAGGTGTCGGTGGGTCCCGATTGGTTTGAGATCGGTCCCACCCCGGGCAGCGGCGGCGGCCAGCAGGGCCTGAATCGCTTCACCGCCGCCGATCCGATCGTCTGGATCGACTCACTCTCGGCGCTTCATGCCGGCGTCAAGGCCAGCCAGGGGTCGTTCTCCTTGCCCTTCGACGGCTGGTTGCTCAGACGCGGTGAACGCTGCTCGATCGAGGCCGCCACCGTGGCCGGGGATATCCGCCAGGTCTTGAAGGCGATCGTCGGTTTCGAGGGGGAGCCGCTGATCACCCCGGATGGGGTCTGCCCGCATGTCTGGGTGGAAGGGCTTTCGATCACCGGCGAGGCCTGACGCTCCGGCCCCGCGATGGCGTTGAAGATCCTGTTCTGGGGCACTCCTGCCTACGCAGTTCCCAGCCTTGATGCCCTGGTGGCAGCAGGCCATCAGCTGGTGGGCGTGGTGACCCAGCCGGATCGGCGGCGTGGCCGTGGCAAGGCGCTTCAGCCTTCGCCGGTGAAGGCACGGGCCCTGGAGCTGGGCTTATCCGTGTTCACACCCGAACGGATCCGACGCGAACCCGAGTGCCAGGCCCAGCTGGCTGGCCTCGGCGCCGACCTCTACGTGGTGGTGGCCTTCGGCCAGATCCTGCCGCCAGCGGTGCTGTCCCAGCCGCCGCTGGGCTGTTGGAACGGCCATGGCTCCCTGCTGCCTCGCTGGCGTGGCGCCGGCCCGATCCAGTGGAGCCTGCTGGAGGGGGATGCCGAGACCGGCGTGGGGATCATGGCGATGGAGGAGGGGCTCGATACCGGGCCGGTGCTGCTGGAGCGCCGTCTGCCGATCGGCCTGATCGAGAACGCCGAGCAACTCGGCCAGCGGCTCAGTCAGCTCACCGCCGAGCTTCTGATCGAGAGCCTGCCCCTGATCGAGGCGGCCGGATCCGGCCCGGAGGCGGAGCGGCTGCAGCGGCTCGGGGTACGGACTCAGAGCGAAGAGGGCACGACCTACGCCCGCATGCTCACCAAGGACGACCTCCAGATCGACTGGGCCAGCTCGGCCCTGACCCTGCATCGCCAGGTGATGGGCCTCTACCCCGGCGCCGTGAGCCAGTGGCGGGGCAAACGCATCAAGCTGCTGGCCACCGAGCCTCTGGTGCAGCGCCTGCGCGACCAGCTCAGCGAAGCGGGGGCGGCGTTGTGTGATCGCTGGAGTCAGCCAGGAGTTCCAGAGCTCCCCACGCAGTCAGGAGTGCCCGATCCTTCGAGTGAGGCCGTTCCTGGCACGGTGCTGGCCGTGGCACAGGGGGTGGGACTGGTGATTGCCACGGGCGGTTGTCCGGTGTTGCTGCGCACGGCGCAACTGGAGGGCAAGGCTCCTGCGGCGGGCCAGAGCCTGCTGCAACAGCTGGGGGCCCAGCCAGGGGATCGCTTCGGCGTCTGATCCTGGCTCCGACACGCTGGCCCAACCGGCGTCTGGGCCTTGATCAGGCTGCCGTTGCCTCTTCTTGAGCCGGAGTTTCAGACAGGGATACCGTGGCTGGCAGTCGTTCGGAACGTTCGGCAGGCATCAGTCCCACATCGACACCCAGGTGCTGATCCGGGCGGCCGGTGATCAGCAGGGCCGTGCGCTGGCGGGTGGCGATCTGCCACATCCACTTGCTGAACAGCGCGATCCGGTTCTCCGTGTCGGGGATGAAGGCCAGATGGGCCAGGGCCCAGACGATCCAGCCGGCCAGGCCGGTGAGATGCAGGCCGCGCAGATCCGCCACGGCATACCAGGGGCCGATCACTGCCATGCTGCCCAGATCCATCCAACGGAACGGTGCATGGGGCTGGTCGTTGAGCTTGGCGAGCAGGTCGCTGGCCACCCAACCGCCCATCTGCACGGCCGGTCCGGCCATGCCAGGCACGGCTTTGCTGTCCTGGGTGTGGCTGTAGCAGCAGAGATCACCCACCACCCGGATTTCGGGATGGCCCGGCACCGAAAAATCCGGGTTGACCACCACACGACCGCCCCGATCCAGCTCACAGCCGGTGGCGTCCGCCAGACGCTTGCCCAGCCTTGAGGCCCGCACACCGGCCGTCCAGCAGATGGTTGCCGCTTCCAGCTCGTCTACGAGTTTGGTGGCGGTGCTGCGCATCAGAACCCGGCCGGGCTGAATGCTCTCCACCATGGTGTTGAGCCGCAGATCCACCCCCTGACGGGTGAGATAGTGACCGGCATCGGCGGATAGGGCTGGCGCCATGGTCGGCAAGACCCGATCCACCGCATCGAGCAGCACCACCTGACAGTCTTCACGCTTCAGTTGTTTGAAGTCGCAGCGGACGGAGCGGTGCATCAGCTCGATCAACGAACCGGCCAGTTCGCAGCCGGCCGGACCTGCCCCCACCACCACGGCGGTCTGCAGAAAGCGACGGCGTTCCTGATCGCGGGTCTGTTCCGCTTCCTCGAGGGCCATCAGCAGGCGCCGCCGGATTTCATCGGCGTGCTCCAGGATCTTCATCGGTGGCGCCAGCGGCCGCCACTCCTCGCGGCCGAAGTAGGTGCTGCCCGACCCGCTGGCCAGGATGAGGTGGTCGTAGCTGAGGCGGCGATCGTTGAGCACCACTTCGCGCTTGTCGGCATGGATGTCCACCACCTCGCCCAGCAGAATCTGCAGGTTGGGGGCCTGCCCCACCATCTGCCGCAAGGGTGAGGCCACATCGGCCTCGGAAACCAGGCCTGAGGCCACCTGGTAGAGCAGGGGCTGGAACAGGTTGAAGTTCCGCTTATCGATCAGTGTGACCCGAACATCCTTGTTCTTGAGGGTGTGGCAAACCTTCAGACCCGCAAACCCACCACCCACCACCACCACATGGGGACAGCTGCGCAGCGACTCCTGGGGGGGATCGAGTTCGAGATAGTAGTGCTGGTTTGCCATTGCCGGCTCAGGGATAGCAGTTGGGAACAAAGAACTGCTCATTCATCGGCGGCCGTTGGTAATCACCACCGCTCTTGCGAGGTGGGAGTTCAATGGCTTCGGGCGTCATGTCCTTGTAGGGCACCTTGCTCAACAGATGGCGGATGCAGTTGAGCCGGGCGCGACGTTTGTCATCCGCCTCGACGGTGAACCAGGGTGCTTCGGGGATGTTGGTATGCAGGAACATGTCGTCTTTAGCCTTGCTGAATTCCACCCAGCGATCCCTGGATTCGAGATCCATCGGGCTCAACTTCCAGCGGCGGGCAGGATCCTGGAGCCTGGAGCGGAACCGTGCTTCCTGCTCGTCATCGCTGACCGAGAACCAGTACTTGATCAAGGTGATGCCACTTCTGACCAGCATCCTTTCGAATTCGGGACAAGACAGCATGAATTCATCCACCTGTTCAGGCGTGCAGAATCCCATCACCCGTTCCACGCCGGCCCGGTTATACCAGCTGCGATCGAACAGAACCAGTTCGCCAGAGGAGGGAAAATTCTCGACGTAACGCTGGAAATACCATTGATTTTTCTGCCTGTCCGATGGGGTCCCCAAGGCCACCACATTGCAGCCCCGGGGATTGAGGGGCTCCGTGATGCGCTTGATCGTGCCGCCTTTTCCGGCAGCATCGCGGCCCTCAAAGAGGATGATAATGCGATAGCCAACATGTTTGATCCAATATTGCATCTTCACCAGCTCCACTTGCAGCCGTTCCAGCTCTTTCTCGTACAACTTGCGATTCAGTTTGGGTTGCTTGCCTTCGGAATTGACGGAGAAGTCGTCGAGAATCGGCGATGGATGGTAGCGGTCAAGGGAGACAGCCTTGCTGGGTCCATGCTTGCTCTTGCTGCTGATGAGATTGTTGGCTTTCTTCTTTTTCTTCTTCTTTTTTTTCTCCTTCATGCCATTCTTGATTTCCTTCTTGTCTTTGGCCGTTTCGGTCAGGTCCATCTCCAGTTCATTGTCTGCCATGGGGACGAAGTCGATCGGCGGCATTGACCAAGTTAAGCCCCCTGGGCCTTCAGCCGTTGGCCATCGTCGCTACAGCATCTCAAACCCGTCACTATTTGCGTGATCTCGACGGAATCAAGTGGTGTCGTTCGTGTTGTTCTTTCAAGACTTCAGGGCGAACCTGGCAGGCCTGCTCTGAATTCAGAGGCTCTGCTGGATCCTGTCGGGGTGGCCTGGGCAAGTGACGTGGGCAAGAGACTGGAGAAAGATTCGTCATGGCACGGATGTGAGTCTGAAGCTCAGATCCGACGAGTGCTTTGGCTTGCCAGCCCCTCCTTGATCCATGTGTTCCGATGGATGGCTAGCGCCAGATCACAAGATGATGATCAGATTAATCTGCTCTGGAGACGAATTGTGATTGCCATTGCTCGTGATTGATGACATCCACAAGATGGCAAGGATTCAGGAATGGCCTCAACTACAGATAAACCATGGTGCACGAAAGCCAGGGGTTTGACCAATGGCACAAGTTGAATCAGTGGCAGAAGCTCAGACCAGTGTCGAGGAGCGGTGGCTGTCGTGCAGACCTTCGAGCTGGCTGTAGACCGACACCAGCTGATCACGGATGGGCGCCGAATCGGAGATGCGATTCAGCGACAGGAGCATCGATTCGATCTGGGCCTTGCAGTCGATCAGAACGCGGCATTCGGTGCTTCCGGGTTCGTAGGGCATGGAGCTGCGAGAGCTGGAGGCAGGGACACCGCTATCTGAACGCACTCTGCTGATTCGGACTGTCAAAACGACTGCGGTTTTGACAGATGCTCAGCCCCGTCGCTGGGGCCGCCGGCCGGATTCAGGGCGACCTGCTTCGGACCGCCCGCCGCCCCCACCACGGCGGCCACTCGGTGCAGATGATGAAGGCCTGCGGCTGCCTGTGCGGGGTGGGCCGCCCCGGCCCCGGCCGCCGCTCAGATCCAGGGGAGGCGCTGACAGAACCTTGGGTTCAAACCCAGGCACCTCCTGGCGCGGCAGGGCGGTGCCGATCATCTTCTCGATGGCACGCAGCAGCTCATGCTCCTCCGCCGCCACGAGAGACACGGCGTGGCCGTTGTGGCCGGCACGGCCGGTGCGGCCGATGCGATGGACATAGTCTTCCGCCTGGTTGGGCAGATCCAGATTCACCACGTGGGGCAACTGGTGAATGTCGATGCCGCGGGCGGCAAGATCGGTCGCCACCAGAACCCGCAACTCGCCGCTCTTGAATCCCGCCAGGGCCCTGGTGCGGGCCCCCTGGCTCTTGTTGCCGTGGATCGCCGCCGCCGCCATCCCCTCCTGGGTGAGCCGTTCGGCCAGGCGGTTGGCGCCGTGCTTGGTGCGGGAGAACACCAGCACTTGCCGCCAGTCATTGCTGGCAATCAGATGGCAGAGCAGATCCGGTTTCCGCCCCATGTCGCAGGGATGGAGGATGTGCTCCACCGTGGTGGCGGTTCGATTCTCGGGGGAGGCCTGAAGCTGCAGGGGGTTGTGCAGCAGCCCCGTGGCCAGCCGGCGGATCGAGGGGTTGAAGGTTGCTGAGAACAGCAGGTTCTGACGCTTGGCCGGCAGCAGGGCCAGGATCTTCTGGATGTCGCGGATGAAGCCCATGTCGAGCATCCGATCGGCTTCATCGAGCACCAGGATCTCGACGCGATCCAGGCGGAGAGCCTTCTGCTGATGGAGATCCATCAGCCGACCGGGCGTGGCCACCAGCACGTCGGTGCCACGCTGCAGACGGGAGATCTGGGGATTCACCTTCACTCCACCGAAGACCACGTCGGAGCGCAGATCCAGGTAGCGGCCATAGGCGGTCACGCTCTCACCCACCTGGGCGGCGAGTTCGCGGGTGGGGGTGAGCACCAGGGCTCGAACCACGCCGGCCCGGGCATGGGGCCCATGGCGCAGACGCTCCAGCATCGGCAGGGTGAAGCCGGCGGTCTTGCCGGTGCCGGTCTGGGCGGCGGCCATCACGTCGCGGCCGCTCAGCACTGCCGGAATGCAATCCCGCTGAATCGGCGAGGGAACCCGATAGCCCTTGTCGGCCACAGCCCTCAACAGAGGCTCGCCGAGCCCAAGAGAGTCGAAGTCGACGGCGGAGGGCTCGCCGGTGGAATCGGGAGAGCGCTGCAGGGGAAGCCATTCGTGGTTCATCACCCTAGGGGGTGGGGTCGGAACTCCCAGCCCCGTGACAGGCAGGCTCACGATGGAATGCAGCGACGCAGCGGTCTGCTGCTCCTTGAGTGCTTTGCTTCGCTCAGAGAGCCAGCGTGATCGTCACGACCGGACCGCTCGGACACCGGTTCATGTGGTGGCGTTGGTGAAGTGGGCGCAGCGGTCACAGGGCCCCTCCGGGAGCACGGCGCAGCGGAGCAAGGGCGTGCGGGCATTGAAGCGGCAGGAGGGATCACCGATCACCCACCGGCCCTGCCACCACCGGGCATCGGCAGGCTGGCTCTGGGCTTTCACCTCCAGAGCGATGGTCGCCAGCTCGTAGCGGCCGTTGCGCAGTTGATAGCGGTGCCGGCGTTGCAGCACCAGAAAGCTTGTGCCTCCGCAGGTGATCCAGCGGCCGGGTTGGGGGATCTCGCCGAGCTCGGCCACCTCAAGCCGATCCAGCAGCCGGTCGCTGTCGATCTGGCGCAGTTCCACCCGCAGGCGGCTGGTGGTCTCAGGGTCGGCCATGGCCGCTCTCTTCGAGGTCGAGGCTCCTGCTGGGCAGGCTCCCTGTCTCCAGGGCAGGGACGGGACGGCGCACTGAGAAGCCCCAGGCGAACAGCAGTCCCACCACGATCAGCAGCGACCATTCCGGCGGCACCACCTGGGGCAACGCCAGCCGCAGCAACAGGCGGATGCCCACCAGTCCCACCGCCAGGTAACCGGCCGTCTCCAGATGGCGGAACACCCCCAGCCAGCGGATGAACAGTTCGGCGGTGAGCCGCAGCGCGATCACCCCCAGAACGCCGCCGAGCATCACCAGCCACAGCCGATCACTTACCGCCACCGCGGCGGCGACGCTGTCGAGGGAGAAGGCCAGGTCCGTGAGGGCCAGGGTGGCCACCACCGAACCCAGCGAGGCATGGTGATGCCCTTGAGACGGGTGGGAGCCATGGGCTGGCAGAGCCTCAGGCCTGGCTCCCTCCTCCGGCTCGTCGTCGTCTGCGTTGAGTCCGAGCAGCTGGCTGCCGCTCAACCAGAGCAGATAGCCCGCCGCCAGGAGCTGGAGGGGCCAGAAGTCGAGCACCCACTCCGCGGCGGCGATCAGGCCGAGGCGGAACACCAGAGCCAGGAGCAGGCCAAGGTTCAGGGCCTTTTCCTGGCCGGCGCGATCGCCCACCCGGCGGGAGATCGCGGCCAGGGCGATGGCGTTGTCGGCCGAAAGCACTGCCTCCAGCGCCAGCAGCAGCGGCAGCAGCAGCAGCACCTCTCCCCACTGATCCGCCGACGCCAGTAATGGGGTGATCGACTCGATCGACTCCGCTTCCATTGCGCTTCCCGGCGACCGCAGCGGGGCCTGAAAGGGTCACTCTAGAAACGCGCCTTCCTCCTCCACTTCGATGTTGCTCGAGGTCCAGCTGGTCCACGCTGAAGTGGGCGCCCGGGTGGTGCGGGCCCATGCCGTTGCCGCTGGCGTGCCCCTGGGCAGCGCCCTGGGGGAAGGCGCGACGGCTGAGGAGGCGGAAGATCGAGCCCGGGAACGGCTGCTGGCTCAGATCGGCCCTCTTGCTTCTTCCGCACTCGTGCATCGCCCTGCTGCGGTCAAGCCACCTCCGCAGCCTCCATCGTCACAGCCGTCAGTCCCGCAGCCGCGACCCCACCCAGCACCGATCGCCCCATCCGGTCCTGTCGACCTCACGCCTGCCGCCAAGCCAGTGGAGCCCGAACCCGAACCTGCCACCGAACCTCAGGCCCCCGCTGAGCCCGCCGCCGAACCGCCCCTGGATCCTGAAGACTGGAGCGCTGAGTTGGCCCGACTCGATCTCGCCCTGCAGCGCCTGGGTTGGAAGCGGGAGCAGGAATGCCTCTATCTGGAGAGGGCCTTCGGCCATCCCAGCCGCAGCCGCCTCACCACCTATGCCGATCTGATGGCTTATCTGCGGGCGGTGGAGAGTCTTGGCGTGCCCAGCGATCCAGCTGCCGCGCCGCTGCCGCTGCGCCGCTGCGATCTGCTCAGTCAGTGCGATGGATTGCTGCAGTTGCTGGGCTGGGATGCCCAGCGAGGTCGGCGATTCCTGGAGGAGCAGTTCAACCGCGGCAGTCGCCAGCAACTCAGCGACGATGAATTGCTGCGGTTCAACATGCTGCTGGAGACCGCGATGCTGGAGCAGGCTGCGACCTGACAGAGAGCCAATCTCCTGGCTCAGCTCAGGCAGTGGCTCTCGACCAGGGCACGCCCCAGTTCGAGATGGTGCTGGTTGGCATAGGCCTCCCGCTCCAGTACCTGTTCACTGGGTGACGCCTTGGCATAGATCGGCTCATCGAGGTTGCGTTCCAGCCGAGCATCCATGCGCGTGGTGAGCCCCAGCGGCCGTGGTGCCGCGCGCAGATTCCCGTTGCCGCAGCTCTGAGCCACGTGAATCGCCTCATGGTTGAGCACTTTGGCAAATTCCTCGCTGCCCTTCTCCACCACATCCGGGCGGATGCGCAGGGTGCCGGCCCTGGGATCCCACTCGCCTGCCGCACCCTGTTTGTGGGGCTGCACCAGGTCGATGCGCACCTGCGCCCGCTCCAGGCTGTCAAGCAACGCCACGATGGCGTTGCGTTCCTGCAGAAAGCTGGGGGGGCGATCAATCAGGTCCTTGATCTCCGGGATGGAGAGCTCTGGATCGCCGCTGCGGCGTTTGTAGAGGTAGCGGGTGCCGCCATCGGGCAGAGCCTCGGCGCGGGGGATCCATTCGCGATCTGCGGCGGCCAGATCGTCCATCAACTGGGCGCGGGCCTGGGGGTCCAGGCCCGCCGGACCCTCCTCCACGCGGGCATCGATGGCAGCATTGGTGCCAGAGGGGTGGTCGGGTCCCAGCAGCCGGGGGAGGATGAGAGCCCCCAGGCCGAGGAGCAGCAGGGTTCCAGCCAGCATGGGCCAGGGTCCCGTCGAGGTCATCCGCACAAGCGGGTGGCCGCAGCGGCCGCAGAGCAACGTGCCGTCAGCGCGGCGGTGGGCCCGCAGGGGCTGGGATTGACAGGTGGGACAGCGGTAGACGGCCAGGACCGGAACCGGCGCGTTTGCCGGACTCGCTCGATCCAGTCTGGCCAGCACCAGGCCGGCAGTGCCGCCGCAGAAGCTGCAGGCTCAGATCAAGTCGATTGTGGTTGGCGTAGGCCTCCTGCTCCACAATCCGTTCCGTGGGCGAGGCACTGGCATAGACCCGATGGGACAGCTGGCGATCGAGGACCGCGGAGGCTGGTCGCGGTAAGCCGAGGGGCTTTGGCATGGAGCGCAAGCGGCCGCTGCTGCAGCTCTGGGCCACATGGATCGCTTCGTGGTTCAGCATGCGGGCGAAGCTGCGGCTGCCCCGATTGGCGGCGTCTGGCCGGATGCGCAACACGGCTGTCTTCGGTTCCCATTCCGCCAGGGCGCCACTCTTGCGGGGCGGGCCCAGCACCAGGGTGACGCCGAGGCGGCGCAGGGCCTGCAGGAGGGCGGTGATCACAACCCGTTCTTTCTCGTAGCTCGGCGGATTGGCAACCAGACGGTGCAACTGGGTCGCCGTGAGAGGCGTCTCGCCCGGTTCCCTGCGGTAGGTGATGGCGACCCCGCCGCCGGGACCGGGGATGGAGGTCATCCGCGGCCGGCTGCGCTGATCCCCTTGATCGAGCTGGCGAAACAGCTGCAGCTCCTGACTGGGGGTGAGGGCGGCGTCCTGGGGCCGCAGGGCCGTGGCGGCACTGGCCTGCCGCAGCCAGGTCCGGCCAGGGCCCAGACCGGCTGCCAGCAACGGTGCCAGGACCAGCAGGGTTCCTGTGATCGTTGCCACTCCATCCATGCGCCTGGCCCCTTCAAGGGATCCGGCAGGGCAGCGCCAGGAGAATCGCGGGGGGAATCGCATCACGATCTCCAGGCTGCAACGCCGCGGCCCTTCTGGCCAGACCATGCCGCGATGCCCGCCACCGGTTGCGAAGATCTGGGGTCGTTCGCCCCAGCTCCCGATGCCCCTCACCGCCCTGGTGCGTCAGCTGCAGCAGGCGACCCTCACCAGTGAGGTGCTGGAGCGCAGCAAGCGGCCCCAGCGCCTGCGGCTGAGCGGTGCCGGCCGGGCGGCGCGGGCCC
>NZ_JAYGIC010000060.1:0-39306 GCF_034931105.1 Synechococcus sp. CCY9201
GTGATCGCGGCCGGCGCCCTCGGCGGCGCACCGCTGCCCCTGGCGATCTTCGGGGGGCTCACCCTGGTGCGTCTGTTCAGCTTCGCGGCGGGCCTGCGCAGCGGCTACATCGTGGGCGGGCAGGTGGTGGCGGGGAGCCTGCTCCACCACGGCCTCGAGTGGTGGCCCTATGCCCTGTTCCGCACGGTCACCACCCTGCTGGGGGTGGGGATCGGCATTCTCGTGTCGCGGCACATCTACAGCCAGCGCAGCCTGCTGCTCTGGCAGGCCGACTGCCGCCAGTGGCTGCTCGACCTGGCCGATGCCCTCGAGCGTGTGGCCCTGACCCAGCACTCGGAGGAGCCCTATCTGCGGATGCGGGAGCGGCGCGATGGCCTGCGCCGGCGCCTGCCGCAGCTGGCGGCCGAGCAGGGGGTGCTCCATCTCAGCGGCGAGGATCCCCTCAACCTGGCGCAGGATCTGCTGCTCCAGGCCGGCACGGTGCTCAGCTGTGCCCGCGATCTCCACCCCATCCTTGCCGCGGCCGGGCCCGGCTCCGCCGCGGCCACCTTCCCCTGGGCTCCCCTGATCAGCTGTGGGGCGGCCCACTTGCGCGCCTCTGCCTGCGGCTCCGATGGGCGCCGCAGCCGCCGGGATCTGCAGGCTCTGCGGCAGCGGCTGCAGCGCCAGCTGGAGGATCAGCCCCCCTCAGGCGAAGGCGAGCTGCTGCTCTGCAGCCGCCTGCTGATGCTCAGCGATGCCCTGCTCAGCCTGCGCAGGCTTCCCGCTGGGGCCCGGCCTGCCCTGGCCGGCCCGGTCCGCGCTCCTTAGCCTGAGATCCCAGTGGCAGGAGTGTCTCCGGCCTCGTCCATGCTTGAGTCCCTCTCCCCTGCGCCCTTCCTGGAGCCGGATCCCCGGCCCGCCTTGCCGGACTGGGCCCGCTCCGCTTCTTCCTCCTCCGCCCTCTTCCCGTTCGGGACACCGCCGGAGCCGCCGGCGCCCGAGGCAGCCGCGGCGATGCCGCCGATTCCTCCCGTGATCCCCTCACCGGGGAACCCTTCGATCGTCTGCAGGTGCTGCCCGAGGATGGCCGGCGCATCTACCGCAAGGCCTTCGCCCTGGCTGAGCGGCAGATCCGCATCGAGATCTGCGTGCTGGAGGATCCGAAGATCCTGGCCGGCCTGCGGGATGCCCTGGACCGCGGCGTGCGGGTGCGGGCGATCGTGGACCGGGTCAAATACGAGGCGCTGGAGCCGGAACGGCAGAACCTGGCGGCGGAGTTCGTGGCCGCCGGCGGGGAGCTGCACCTCAGCAATCCGATCTTTCCGCGCTCTTTTCCCAAGACGATCCTGATCGATTCGAAGCTGCTGGTGTACGGCTCCGCCTGCCTCGACTCCACCACCTTCGCCCAGTACCGCGATTTCGCCCTCAGCAGCACCGATCCCACCGTGCTGCGCACGATCCGCCGCCTCTTCGCCAACGACTGGGCCTATTCGGCCCCGGTGGGACAGGAACCGCCCGCCTTCAATCCCACTCCCCCAGTGGAGCCGCCGGAGCTGCTGATCGCACCGCGCAACGCCGCCTCCGGCATGGCGGATCTCTACCAGCAGGCCGAGCGGCGGCTGGATGTGTACACCGAGGAGCTGGGCAATGCGGCCCTCGAGAGCGAACTGGTGGCGGCGGTGGCCCGCGGGGTGATCGTGCGTCTGATCACCCCGGTACAGGTGAACGGCGCCAGTGAGGAGCAGAACCGCCAGCACACCGCATCGATCCAGGCCCTCGCGGCCGCCGGCGTGCGGGTGCGCACCAGCGGGCCGCTCGAGAGCTTCGATGCGCCCTACATGCATGCCCGCGCCGCCCGGGTGGATGGGCGCCTCGCCTATGTGGGCTCGATCAGCCTCTCCCCCGACTCGGCGACCCTGAACCGGGAGATGGGTCTGATCGAGGACGATCCCACCATCGTGGCCCAGCTCGGTCGCCAGTTCGTCAAGGATTTCCGGCGTCTGACCCCGGCAGCCTGACCCCGGCAGCCTGTGGCGCCGGTTGCTGTTGCCGGGGTCGGATGGATCACAATTCCCTGCAGGCCTTTCCCTCCCGACCTCCTCCCCTCCGATGCGCGTTTCCCGTGTCCGGCTTCGTCGCATCGGCTGGCTGGCGGCCGGGCTGGCCCTGGCCACTGCTGCGGCTCCCGCCCGCTCCCTGGAAACGGTGGTGCTGCAGTTGCCCTTGATGGAGACCAGCTTCAGCGTCAAACTCAGCGAGCTGGAGCAACCGGCCAGACTTCTGAGCGGCAGCAGCGATCTGGCTGAGCTTGATCGCGCCACCAATGGTGCCGTGGGGCGGCAGTTGCTGGAGGTGTTCAATCGCCCCCTGCCCTTGCAGGTGGAGGCTGTGGTGGATCAGGCCAGCGGCACGCCCCTGCTCACCCAGGCGCTGCTCGCCGTGTCCGCCCTGGGCCAGGTGGAGGGGCTGCCTGCGGGCGCCGACATCGGCGGGGACCAGCTGGCAGAGGCTGTGCGGCAGGCGGCCTCCGGCGGGCAGCTCACCCTGCTGTCCCTGCTGCGTGCCTTGCCCGGCGACTCCGTGACTGTGGACCTGGGGAAGGCTCTGTCGGCAGCCCGTCGGCTGCAGAAGCAGCAGGCCCCCGCCGTGGAGCTGGTGCGCGACCTCCCGCCCGCAACCCAGGATCCAGCCCTCTCCGCGCCTGGTGCCTTCACCCCGGTGCGCAGCAGCTTCACCCTGCCGGTGTCCTATCGCCCTGAACCCCTGAACGTGGTGCTGTTCAAGCCCTCCCAGGGGGGCAATGGCCAGCTGGTGGTGATCTCCCACGGCCTCTGGGATGCTCCCGAGAGCTTCGAGGGCTGGGCGCGCCACCTGGCCAGCCACGGCTACACCGTGGTGCTGCCTCTCCACCCGGGCAGCGACCGCGACCAGCAGCGGGCCATGCTCTCAGGAGAGGCGAAGCCCCCCAGCCCGGAGGAGCTGCGGCTGCGCCCGCTCGATGTGAAGGCCATTCTCGATGGCTTCACCGGAGCCGATACTCAGAACGCTGTGGTGATCGGTCACTCCTGGGGCGCCACCACCGCTCTGCAGCTGGCCGGGCTGAAGCCCAGCAGCAGTCGGTTGCATCAGAGCTGCAACGACAGCAAGGATCCGAGCCGCAACCGCAACGATCCCGACCGCAACATGAGCTGGGTGCTCCAGTGCAGCTTCCTCAGCAGCGCCGATCGCTCCAACGTGGCTGATCCACGGGTGATCGCCGTGGCGGCGGTGAGTCCGCCCCTTTTTCTGCTGTTTGATCAGGGAAGCTCCGCCGGCATGTCGGCCCGGACCCTGCTGGTGACCGGAAGCCGTGACTGGGTTGTGCCTGCCGGCCCCGAGGCGATCGCTCCCTTCAGTCGCTCGCGCCCGGCCGGGCATCAGTTGGTGGTGGCCGGTGGCGGCGACCATTTCAACCTGCGTGGACCAGCGACTGGCGATGGCGGCCCACTCCGGGGTCTGTTGCTGGGCTGGGTGAACGGGGCCTATGCCGCCGGTCCCAACGTGCGGCCGGCTCCCGGTGCTCCGCCCCTGCTTCCAGCCGACGGCTGGGGGGATGCTGACAAGCCGCTGGTGGATGCCACCACCAGCGTGCTTCCGTTGCAGCGCTGAGCGTCGCAGCCAGACCACACTCCACCTGCGGTGGGCAGCCTCGGCTGGGTGTCCTCGGTGCGGCGGAGCCCATTCTTTGTCTGTGAACGCTGACAGGGCTGGGCCGGTGCCCTTGCGTGGCCGGGCGGCCTGATGCCGTACTCGTGCGGGATCTGTGCCCGATGCAGCCATGCTGCGCCTGCGCTTGGCCGGTTTTCCCTGCAGCGTGATTCCGAAAAGTTGGCTATGGATCCCTTACGTACTCAATCACTTCCACCCTCTTGTCACGGCTGACGCCGTGGTCATTGACCACCCCTGACGCCGTGGTCATCGACCACTGCTCACCCGTTTGTCCACCACTTCGGGGCCGCCATGGGTTTCAACATCCTCCACCTGCATCTGCACGGTCTGTTTCGAGGTCATGACCTGGAGCTGGGTCGTGATCCCGATACCGGTGGCCAGACCACCTACGTGCTGGAACTGGCCCGGGCAATGGCAGCACGGCCCGAGGTGGAGCGGGTCGAGGTGGTCACCCGGCTGATCCGCGACCGCCGCGTTTCGTCCGATTACGCCCGGCCGTTGGAGCCGATCGGGCCTGATGCCGCCATCCGTCGCCTTCCCTTCGGTCCGCCGCGCTATCTGCGCAAGGAACTGCTCTGGCCCCACCTCGACGAGCTGGCCGACGCCCTCACGGAGGTTCTGGTGGCTCAGCCACGCCTGCCGGACTGGATCCACGCCCATTACGCCGATGCCGGGTATGTGGGGGCCTTGCTGAGGCGCCGGCTTGGCATCCCGTTGGTGTTCACGGGCCATTCGCTCGGACGTGAGAAGCGCCGCCGGCTGATGCTCTCCGGTCTCGATCCTCGCCAGATCGATCAGACCTACGCCATGGCCCGTCGCATCGATGCCGAGGAGCTGGTCCTGGCCCATGCGTCGATGGTGGTCACCAGCACCAGCCAGGAACGGGAGCAGCAGTACGCCCGCTATGGCCGCTTCCGGCTGGAGCAGGCCCGTGTCATCCCTCCCGGTGTGGACGCCCGCCAGTTCCGGCCGCCCTTGAGCGGTGAGGTTGAAACGGCGATCGAGCAGTTGCTCCAGCCCTTTCTGCGCGATCCGGCCAAGCCTCCGGTGCTGGCCATCTGCCGTGCCGATCACCGCAAGAACATCCCGGCCCTGGTGGAGGTGTTCGGCCGCTCCGAGCACCTACGCAAGAACCACAATCTGGTGCTGGTGCTCGGCTGCCGCGACGACCCCCGTGAGCTGGAGAAACAGCAGCGCGAGGTGTTCCAGCAGGTGTTCGAGCAGGTGGACCGCTTCGATCTCTACGGCCAGGTGGCCTATCCGAAGCAACACCGACGCGACCAGATTCCGGCCTTCTACCGCTGGGCGGCCCAGCTGGGCGGCGTCTTCGTCAATCCTGCGCTCACCGAGCCCTTCGGTCTCACCCTGCTGGAGGCGGCGGCCTGTGGCCTGCCGATCGTGGCCACCGATGATGGCGGCCCCCGCGACATCCTCAGCCGCACCGACAGCGGTCTGCTGGTGGACGTCTCCGATCTCGATGCCCTGCAGCAGGCGCTGGAGGCAAGCCTGGCGAGTCCCCTGCTCTGGCGTCGCTGGTCGGAGAACGGCATCGAAGCGGTCAGCCGCCACTTCAGCTGGAATGCCCATGTCTGCAGCTACCTGGGTGAGGCCGCTGCCGCTGCCGCTCGCCATGCCGAAGTGGTGCGACACTCCGCTGCTGCCGCCAGCTCCGATGCCAGTGTGCCGGGAACATCCGGTCCCATGGTGGTTCCCCCCAGACGCTTGGCTCCGCCCCAGCGCCTGCTGCTCTTCGATCTCGATGTCTTGCTGGCTTCGCCCGATGACGCCAGCCTTGTGGAGCTGCGCCGTCGGCTGGAGGCTGACCCTCGCCTGTCGGTGGGTGTGTTCAGCGGCCGTTCCTTCAAGGCGGCCTGCCAGCGCTTTGCCGAGCTGCATCTGCCGGCACCTCGCGTCACGATCACCCAGGCCGGTACTGACATCCGTTTCCGCGATCTGTCTGGTCCTGAGCTGGGCTGGTGCGATCCGGGCCTGGGCGATGTCGAGCCTGGCGGCGAGTGGGCCGCACCTGGCCTTGAGATCGCCGACCTGGTGCTGGATCCGCTCTGGCAGCAGCAGATCGGCCGCAGCTGGCAGCGCCAGGAGGTGGTTGCGGCCATGGCTGAGCTCGAGCCGCGCCTCTGCCTGCAGGACGAGAGCGAGCAGGGGCCTTACAAGGTGAGCTATGTGCTGCAGGAGCCTGATCAGGGCATCCTGCCGCTGGTGCGGCAGGCCCTGCGCAACCATGCCCTGCAGGCCAGGCCCCATGTGTTTCAGCACTGGTTCCTGGATGTGCTGCCGCTCACGGCTTCCAAGGCGGAAGCGATCCGCTACGTGGCGCTGCGCTGGAAGCTGCCGCTCAGCAGCATTCTGGTGGGGGCCAGCCAGCAGGGCGACGGGGAACTGCTGCAGGGCCTGCCCTTCGGCGTGGTGCCTGAAGACCATGATCCCTCGCTCGAATCCCTGAGGGGGCACCGCCGTGTGTACTTCTCCTCAAAGCCCCAGGCCTGGGGCCTGCTGGATGGTTTAGATCACCATCGATTCCTGCGCCGCTGAGCCTGGCGTGCCACCAGATCTTGATGATCGCAAAGCCCCGTCGGCATGGTCACGGGGTGATGCCCCAGACAACCCCTTCCTGAAGCGACTGCGCCGGGAGTTTGAGGCTGACGCACGCCTCAGCCAGGTTTTCCTCGTGCTCTCGGTGGGCGCGAGCCTGATCGCCACCTTCGGTCTGCTTTCCAACAGCGCCGCCGTGGTGATCGGCGCCATGGTGGTGGCGCCCTGGATCCTGCCCCTCCAGGCGATCGCTTACGGCATCCTGCGCGGCCGCTTCAACCTGGTGCTGCGGGCCTTGATCACCTTGATGCTGGGGGTGACGACCACGGTGATCCTGTCTGTGGGGATCGGGCGCCTGCTTGGTTTCGCCACCTACGGCAGCGAAGTACTCAGCCGCACCAACCCCAACCTGCTTGATCTGGCCATCGCCCTGGTGGCCGGTGCCCTGGCCATCTATGCCAAGTTGCGCCGTGATGCGGTCTCCTCTCTGGCTGGCCTGGCGATCGCGGTGGCGCTGGTGCCGCCCGTTTGCAGCATGGGCCTGGTGCTGGCCAGTGGTGATTTCAGAAGCGCCCTCGGCGCCGGTCTGCTGTTTGTGACCAACCTGCTGGGCATCCTCAGCGGTGCGCTGGTGGCCCTCGCTGTGGTTGAACCCAGCTTCCGCCTGGTGCTGCTGCGCAGTCGGCTGGGCCTCACCAGCCTGGGCCTGACGGCCTTGCTGCTGGTGCCCCTCACCGGCAGTCTGGTCGGGCTGTTGCGCCAGGCCCGCCAGGGGGCGAGTCTGCGCCAGGTGGAGCAAGCGATTGCGCAGAGTCTACGCAATCGCACGATCACCCTCGGCCGCGATGCCCAGCTGGTGGGTGTGAACATCGACTGGGCCCAGAATCCTCCCCTGATCCGCGCCTATGTGCGGGTGACCGATCCGACGCTTCCGACGCCGGCTCAAGTGGCAGCGGTGCAGAAGTTCATCAACAGCCAGCAACCCATCCGCTACCGGCTGGTGGTGCAGAAGTCCGCCATTGTGGTGGTGGGTCCCGAGGCCAAGCCCAACCCCTCGCAAAAACTGCCGATCGGATCGGAGATTCCGCCGCCGCCCCTGCGGGAAGGCGACGCTCCGATTCCGCGGATTCCGCCCCCGCCGGCACCGCCTCCGGTACCGGACGAGTCAGAACGACAAAGCACGCCCCCGTCCGAAGCGTCGGTGGGGTCCGAGGTGGGCGGCTCGTCCGATGGTGCTTCAGCAGAATCCGTGCCGAAGAACCAGGAGCCCTGAACCCGTCCCCTCCGCTGTCTGCTGGCTGGTCAGGGTCGCTCGGCTGCTCAGTAGCGGCTCTCTCCTGAAGGCTGGAATTCGGCAGCGGCGCGAACCCCCTCGCTGGTGCCGTCCGCAGCAGCCCCATCCTGGCCGCCTTGGCCTGCTCCAGGCTCGGGCATCCAGTAACTGAGATCGTTGTACCAATACAGGTGGCCGGGCAGTTGCTCGGTCTTCAGCCTCGTGGTGGCCATCGACCCCATCAGCCGGGCGAGATCCACCGGAGACAGGTCCGTGCGGATGTCGTCGCCGGCGATGCGGAGCAGCTCCGGCAGGCGGGTCACCGTGCCGGGTTGCACCAGCTTGCGGAACACGGCTGAGAGCACCAGCTTCTGGCGCTCGAGGCGGCCGATGTCGCCGAGTTCGTCGTGACGGAAGCGGAGGAATCCCTCCAGGTTCTCGCCTTTGAGAACCTGCACGCCGGGGTAGAGGTCGATGTAGAGGCCCTGGCTGTTGTCCACGTAGTACATGCGCTTGGGCACATCCAGCTCCACGCCGTCGAGGGCGTCCGCCAGCCGCTGCACGGCGCGCAGGTTCACCTTGAGGTAGTGGTCCACGGGCGCGTCCAGCAGCTGGGTCAGTTCCCGCTTGACCGCCTCAGGGCCGCCAAGGGCGTAGAGGGCGTTGGCTTTCTGGACGCCGAAGTCGGGTGTTTCGATGTAGGTGTCGCGGGGCACCTGGGTGAGCTCGGTGGTGCCGTCCTTGACCTGGACCGTGAGCATCACATCGGTGCTGCCGCTCACCGCATCGGTCCCGAGCACCAGGATCCGGCGTTGTTGGGCGAGAGGATTGATCAGGCTGGTGACACTGCTCGATCCTTGTTTCAGCCCTGCCACCACCGGTGTGATCCAGTGGGGCAGTGGACCGGCCAGGGCATAGCCGAGAACGGCACCCAATCCGAAGGCCAGCAAGGGTGGGCGGCGCCGACCAGACGCCGCGCCGGTCTGGACTTCGGCCACTCTCGCGTTGCCGGGTCGTGCCTGGTTGCCATCGACCGGTGGACCCAGCGCTTTGCTGGCGCGTTGCTGGCGCCGCCGGCGGGTGAGGTCTGTGATGGCGGCAGCGCCCCTGGCCGCGGCCTCCCGATTGGAACGGGGTGTGGGTTGGGCCTGGCTCATGGTGGGTCCTGATCGGCGCACCTTACGGGCGATGCTCGCTTCCGGCCAGTGGCCTGAGGCGCTTTGCCGAGCGGTTCCTGTCCGTTGTCATGCCCGGAATCCGTCCCCAGATCAGATGGCGCCCACCCGCACGCAGGCTGCTGCGGCATCGGCGCGCCGCCGTGCTTCGGTCAGATCTGCGCCCCGAGCCAGAGCCACGCCCATGCGTCGCTGCGGGTGGGCCTCGGGCTTGCCGAACAGCAGAACCTCGGTGTCCGGCTCGGCCAGAGCTGCGGCGACGCCGTCGTAGCGCACCGTGCTGGCCTTGCCCGGCGCCAGGATCACCCGGCTGGCGGCGGGGCCGAGCGAGCGGATCTCCGGGATTGGCAGGCCCAGAACCGCCCGCAGATGCAGGGCGAATTCGCTCAGGTTCTGGCCCACCAGGGTCACCAGCCCGGTGTCATGGGGGCGTGGCGAGAGTTCCGAGAACACCACCTCCTCACGACCGGGTTCGCCACAGAGGAAGAATTCCACGCCAAACAGGCCAGCACCGCCCAGGTTGTCGGTCACGGCCCTGGCCATGGCCTGCGCGGCCGCCAGCTGCTCGCGTCCCAGTGCCGCCGGCTGCCAGCTGCACTGGTAGTCGCCCCGCTCCTGAAGATGGCCGATCGGCGGGCAGAACAGGGTTGGACCCTGCCACTGCTTCACCGTGAGCAGGGTGATCTCCAGATCAAACCGCAGGAACTCCTCCACGATCACCCGGGTTCCCGCCCCGCGCGCCCCTGCCAGGGCGGCCTCCCAGGCGGCGCCGATGCCCTCGGGACCCTGCACCACGCTCTGCCCCTTGCCGGAGGAACTCATCACCGGTTTGACCACCACCGGCCAGCCCAGGGGAGCCGCGGCCGCCGCCAGCTCCTCGGCGCTGGCGGCGTAGGCGAAACGGGCTGTGCGCAGGCCCAGTTCAGCGGCGGCCAGGTCGCGGATGCGGTCGCGGTTCATGGTCACGGCCGTGGCCCGCGCCGTGGGGATCACGGTGATGCCCTCGGCCTCGAGGGCGGCCAGGGCATCCACAGCCAGCGCCTCGATCTCCGGAATCACCAGATCGGGTTGGTGGCGCCGCACGACGGCCGTCAAGGCCGCGGCGTCGCCCATGGCCACCACCTCCGCCTGATCCGCCACCTGCATGGCCGGTGCGTTCGGGTAGCGATCCACCGCGATCACCCGGCAGCCCAGGCGCTGGGCTGCGATCGCCACTTCCTTGCCCAGCTCACCGCTGCCCAGCAGCATCAGGGTGCGGGGGAAGGGGGCACTGCGGGGATCGGGCATCGAGGGGGATCCTTGGGAGCTGGGTTGGTGGGCCTTGATCCTCGCCTCCGCCGGTCCAGCCTGTCGCAGGAGCCTGGGGTGGCGCTGCTAGAGAGGGGCTCGCCTTCGCTTCCGGCGGACTCTCCCCCATGCGCGCCGATCTCCCCCTGGCCTTCAGCACCGCCGGCGATGCGGCCGGTGGATTGCTGTTCGGCTGGGACATCGCCACCTTGCAGCAGGGGGCGCTGGTCTACCTCGGCCTGTCGTCGCTGGCCTTTGTGGTGGTCTGGGTGGTGGGCTACCTGCGCCGCGGCTGAGGCCTTCTGCAGCGCTTCAGCTCTCCAGGCCGGACATGAGCGTGAGCTGCCGCTCCGGCTTCTCCTCACTGATGAAGCCATAGGACTCGAACACGGCCGGATCGGGATGGGTGATCCGCTGGCCTGTGCTGTCGCGTTCCAGCCGGAAGCCCTCGGTTGCCATGCGGCGCATCAGGGCCGCCGCTTCTTCGAAACGGGCTGCCATCGCCTCCAGGCTGGCGCAATCGCCGGTGAGCCCTTGTTCCTTCCAGGTGAAATAGGCCATGACGGGTGCGGTTGAGGGTGACGGTGGGCTCAGGGATGGAGGGCTCAGGGCAGGAGCACCAGGCCCATCAGCACAAGTAGCAAGCTTGCGCCCCAGAAGCTGAACACCACCCGTTGTTCGCTGATGCCGCCCAGCTCGAAGTGGTGATGCAGCGGTGCCATGCGAAACAGGCGGCGGCCCTGGCCATCGGCACCCTTGGTGGCCTTGAACACCCAGACCTGCAGGATCACCGACAGCGATTCCGCCAGGAACACGCCCCCCATCAGCAGCAGCGGCCAGAGACTGTTGCTCAGCAGGGCCACGGCCGTGAGCGCCGCGCCCATGGCCAGGGAGCCCGTGTCCCCCATGAACAGCCGGGCCGGATGGCGATTGTGGGCCAGGAAGCCGAGCCAGCAACCGGCCATCGCCACGCAGAAGGCCGCCAGGGCCGGATCCCCTTCATGGCCCCGCAGCATCAGTTGCAGGCCCATGCCGGTGAACACCACCGCGCCGCAGCCCGCCGCCAGCCCATCGAGACCATCGGTGAGGTTGGTGGCGTTGCTCTCCGCCAGGAACACGAACAGGCCCAGGGGCCAGATCAGCAGCCCCAGGGGCAGAATCCAGCCGAAGGGCAGGGCGATGTCACCGCCGTCGGCGCCGCCGAGCCACTGGCCTTGGGCGGCCCAGAGCAGGAACAGCAGGGCCGCACCGGCCTGCAGCATCAGTTTGCCGCGGGGGGTGAGGCCGGTGTTGGTGAGCCTGGTGAGGCTGCGCCAGTCGTCGACGGCGCCGATCGCCATGTAGGCCAGGGTGATGGCGGCTATCGCCAGCAGCCTGGGGTCCTCAGGGCTCACCAGGCCTCCCACCAGGACCCCCACCGGCACCACCAGCAGGCCCCCCATGGTGGGGGTGCCGGCCTTACTGAGATGACCCTGCGGCCCTTCCTCGCGGATCACCTGGCCGAGCTTGAGCCGGCGCAATCGAGGTACGCCCCAGGCGGTGGTCAGAGCGCTGATCGCCAGGGCCACCACCAGGGGCAGACTCAGCATCGAGTTGGCCACCAGGGCGTCGCTGAGCAGGCAGGCGCCCAGCAGCACCAGGCTGAGCACGGCTGCTGCCGTTCTGGCGGTGCGCGGCCTGGAGCGATCGGCAGGACTGGCGGCTGTCACGGACACGGCGGGAGAGGGCGCTCAGTTTCCCGCAGCGCTGGTTCCCGCAGCACTGGCTGCTTGCCGGAGCGGCCCGGGGCTTCAGTCCTCCCAGGCCTCGTCGTTCTGGTCGTCGGCCGCGTTGTAGTCCTCCTTCTCGCCCATCAGGGCGGAGAGTTCCTCCTCCTCCACCGTGCTCACTTCCGTGCTGGCGGTTTCCTCGTCGGCCACGAGCCGGCCGGTGGTCTCCAGCCAGCTGAGCAGATCGGGCTCATCCCGCAAGGGCAGCACCGGAGCCGGGTCCACGCGGCGGTAGCGGGTCAGCGAGGGGTTGATGCTGTCCAGCGATCCCGTCAGGGTGCCGGAGGTGGAGGCGAGATCACTCATGCCGTCGCGCGGACTCTTCAATGGCCAATCAGACACCTTAGCTGCCAGCTGATCGATCGTCCCGATCAACCCCTTGGATCAACCCTTTGGATCAACCCCCCGGCTTTGCAGCCCAGCCGTTCGGCCGGACTGGTTTCGGGTCCACAGGCTCCGCGGTGCCCGGGTTCTGCTCCAGTGGCGTCGTTGAAGCAGTTTTCGGTGGAGCGGCTCTTCTTCAGTCGTTCCTGTGCAGCTGTTCTGGCGCAGAAGCGGCATCCTGGATCTGGCCGTTCTCCCGGCGTTCGCCCCCCTCGTTGCCCCCATGGCCCTCAGCAGCAAGCTCGCCTCGGTGCTGCCCCTCTGGACCCTGGCCCTGGCCCTCAGCGCCCTGCTGGTCGCGGCCGGCCAGCACTGGAGCGCCGCGCTGGTGCCGCGTGCCTGGCTGATCGGCGTGCTGTTGTTCAGCCCGTCCCTGGGGCTGGCGCTGTGGATCGCCGCGCAGTGGCGTCTCCCCCCGCACGGGGCCCCGGTCGGTGAGGGGGGAGAATCGGGCGACTAAGTCCATGGAGACGGGTTGATGGGTCGGGCCAAGAAGGCGGTGCTGGCGTATTCCGGCGGCGTCGACACCAGCGTCTGCATCCCCTACCTGATGAACGAGTGGGGCGTGGAGGAGGTGATCACCTTCGCCGCGGATCTCGGCCAGGGCGATGAACTGGAGCCCATTCGCCAGAAGGCCCTCAATTCCGGAGCCAGCCAGTCGATCGTGGGCGACCTGATCGAGCCCTTCATCACCGAGTTCGCCTTCCCGGCGATCCGGGCCAATGCCCTGTACGAGGGTCGCTATCCCCTCTCCACCGCCCTGGCCCGCCCCCTGATCGCCCGTCGCCTGGTGGAGATCGCTCGGGAGGTGGGAGCGGATGCCGTGGCCCATGGCTGCACCGGCAAGGGCAACGACCAGGTGCGCTTCGATGTGGCCATCGGTGCCCTGGCTCCTGATCTGAAGGTGCTCACCCCGGCCCGGGAGTGGGGCATGAGCCGCGAAGAGACCATCGCCTATGGCGAGCGTTGCGGCATCCCCTCACCCGTGAGCAAGGGATCTCCCTATTCGATCGATCTCAACCTGCTCGGCCGCTCGATCGAGGCCGGTCCGCTGGAGGATCCGATGGTGGAGCCTCCCGAGGAGATCTACGCCATGACCTGCTCGGTGGAAGCGGCTCCGGCAGAGCCGCAGCTGGTGGAGATTGCTTTCGAGCAGGGCAATCCCGTGGCGATCGATGGCGTCCGCCTCGATCCGGTCAGCCTGATCCGCCAGGCCAATGCCCTCGCCGGTGGCCACGGTTTCGGCCGGCTGGACATGATCGAGAACCGGGTGGTGGGCATCAAGAGCCGTGAGATCTACGAGACCCCCGGCCTGCTGCTGCTGATCCGGGCCCACCAGGAACTCGAGAGCCTCACCCTGGCCGCCGATGTGCTGCGCACCAAGCGTCAGCTTGAAATGCAGTGGGCCGATCTGGTGTACCAGGGCCTCTGGTTCGGCCCGCTCAAAGATGCCCTCGACGGCTTCTTCGATCGCACCCAGTCCAGCGTCAATGGGTTGGTGCGGCTGCGGTTGCACAAAGGCAACGCCACGGTGGTGGGCCGCAGCAGCAGCAGCGACAGCCTCTACGTGCCGGATATGGCCACCTACGGCTCCGAAGACCAGTTCGACCACAGAGCCGCAGAGGGCTTCATTTACGTCTGGGGTCTTCCGACCCGTTTGTGGGCAGGCCGCCATCGCTCCGGCGGCTGACCGTCTTGCGGTTCCGCCGGCTCAGACTGAAGGCGTGGCGGACCGCCTGGGGGATGCGGGGCCGTTGCGGCAGCTGGGGCAGTAGCGGTGCGGGCTCTGCTGTCTCAGCGGCACTCGTTGTCCCCGGCCCTTTCCCGGCATCCGATGAGGAAGACGCTGTGGGTCGGCCAGAGCCCACCCGCGCCTGAAATGGTGTCCACTGCAGGGATGGCCGTGGGGCCACCTCTGCGGGATTGGCTGCTGTCGGTCCAGGGAGAGGCGTGGGAGGGGTTGAGGGTGTTGCGTTGGCGGGATCGCCAGTCACCACGGACTCAGCTGGCTGCAGCAGACGCATCTGGGAGCGCAGTCCTTCGTTTTCGCTGAGGAGCCGCTGCTGGTGGGCGAGCAGGGGCTGGAGCCGTTGTTGAAATTTTCGCTCGAAGATCTCCGGCAGTTCCTGCAGAAGCTCCTGCATCGCCTCGAGCTCCGCGCGGGTGCTGGCCAGTTCCCGCTCCAGCATCTGCTGTTGCCAGGCCTGCTGCTGCATCTGCTGCGGGCTGACCGTCTGCTGCCAGGTCGAGAGAGGCCCACCAGCCTGTGGCGGATCGGGCGGCAGATGCGGAGGGTGGGAACGATCCGGCTCCATGGCGCGACCTTACTGGCCTCCTGGGACCATTACAAGACATGGCGAACGGTGGAGCTGTGGCCCTGTCGCCGCCAGCCCATGGAAAAGCCCCGGCCAGAGCCGGGGCTGAAGTTCATCGCGGAGCTGTCGGAAGACAGGCAGGCTTCAGGCGCCGGCGGGTTGTTCCTGAGGCTCGCCAGCGGCACCGGTCGTGCTCCGGGGCGCGGGCATGGGACCATCCTGCTTGACGGTGAGATAGCGGATCACATCTTCCGAGAGGCGCATCGCACGCTCCAGGGGGGCGACCTGCTGTCCGTCACCGTTGTGATTGAGCTGGACGTAGATGCCTTCGCGGTTCTTGGCGATCGAATAGGCCAGACGGCGCTTGCCGCGCATCTGGCAGTCGAGCACCTCGCCACCAGCCTCGGTCACGAGGTCGCGGTATTTGGTCACATGGGTTTCCACCTCCTCTTCCGGAATGTCCGGACGGAGGATGTACATGGTTTCGTAATAAGGCTGCGTCATGGTCGCCTGTCGGGAATCGCCGCGTCGGGCATGGGCTGAAGGGACTTTGGCAAGACCTTCAGCGACGGATTGACCATTCTATCAGCGCACCCTTTCTGGTCCTGGGCGCCGACTCAGTGGAGCTGCATCCGCACCGCCTCGGAGAGGCTGGGGATGTCGGCTTCCTTGCCCCGCAGGCACTGGATCACGGCGAACAGCACCAGAACCAGCGTGCCAAGGAAGATGGTGTTGCTGAGGGTGCGCAGGGCGAAGCCGCCGCCGAGAGGTGCCAGCAACACGTTGAAAGCCAGCGAAATCAGGATCAGCACGATGTCGATCAGGATCGCCTGCAACGCGTTGAAGCGGATCAGGTAAGGCACCTGTGGATTGCGGACCACCGCCAGGAACAGCACCAGAAACAGGAGAAAGCCGCCGAAGGGGATCTGGTTCTGCAACAGCGCCAGAGGAAGCGCCGGCAGGGTGAGCCATTGCAAGGCTGGGAAAAGGCCAAACAGAGCGCGTCCGAAGGGAACGGCATCGGCCCAGGGCAGCGCATAGAGCAGGGCAGCCAGAAGCCGTTGCCAGATCGGTGGGCCTTGCATGGCGGGGGCGGGTCCGGAGGAGGGCTGATGCCCAAGCTACGGGCAGCGTCCGGCCAGGTGGGTCAGGGCGGCCTCGCGCATGGCCTCCACAGGCACTGTTTCGTGGCCACTCCAGAGCCGCAGCGCGGCGGCTCCCTGCTGTACCAACATCTCCAGTCCGTCCAGGGTCCGGCAGCCGCGGGCTGTCGCCTGCTGCAGCAACCGCGTCGGCCGCGGCGTGTAGATCAGGTCGTAGACGGTGGCCCCTGGCCTCAGCACCTCCAGCTCGGCGGCGCTGAGGGGGGAGAGCTCCGTGGCGCCTGCCGCTGCAGAGGCCATGCCGATCGGCGTGGTGTTCACCACCACGTCGGCGGCTTCCAGGGCCTCCAGGGCCGCGGCGCCATCAACACCACTGCCGCCATCGATCCCGGCGCCGCTGGCCCACGCCAGCGGCTGCAGTTGTGGCGCCCAGCCCAGGCAGGTGGCCACGAAGCTGGTCAGGGCCTCGGGGCGGCGTGCCAGCAAGTCGATCCTCTCCAGCCCCAGCTCCACCAGGGCCGCCACCACGGCCCGGGCGCTGCCGCCGCAGCCCAGCACCACGGCGCGGCGTCCTCGCCAGATGTCTGCTCCGTCCTGGCGCAGGGGAGCCAGAAACCCCTCCACATCGGTGTTGGTGCCCAGCCAGCCCCCGCCAGGTTGGCGCACCAGGGTGTTCACGGCCCCCACCCGCTGGGCCAGATCGCTGAGCTCGCTCGCCAGGCCGGCCACGGCCTGCTTGTGGGGCAGGGTCACGTTGAGGCCGCGGCAGTCCATCGCTTCGAGGCCCCGCACCACCTCCCCCAGGTGCTCGGCCGGCGTCGGCAGGGCCAGGTAGACCCAGTCGAGCCCCAGCTCCTTCAGGGCGGCGTTGTGCATCACGGGCGAGAGCGAGTGACGCACCGGATCGCCCAGCACCCCCACCAGGGCGGTGCTGCCGCTGATCGGCTGAGCGAAGCGGGAAATGGAGGCCATGGCGACAGCGCCGGAGGCCCAGACCGTAGGGATTCACAGGGCCCTGTACGGCAGCGGTTCGGGAACCACACCTCGCCTTGGCCAGGCCCCGCTGATGAAGATGCATTCAGTCAGAAATTGATTCTCCACTCAGGAGGTGGGAACCCATGGGAAAGGTTGTTGGTATTGACCTCGGCACGACGAACAGCTGCGTCGCCGTGATGGAGGGCGGAAAGCCCACGGTGATCGCCAACGCTGAAGGGTTCCGCACGACGCCCTCGGTGGTGGCTTACACCAAGAACCAGGATCAGCTGGTCGGTCAGATCGCCAAACGTCAGGCGGTCATGAATCCGGAGAACACTTTCTATTCCGTGAAGCGCTTCATCGGCCGCCGTGTCGATGAAGTCAACGAAGAATCGAAGGAAGTGAGTTATGGCGTCGAGAAGGCCGGCTCCAACGTCAAGGTGAAGTGCCCGGTGCTGAACAAGCAGTTCGCACCTGAGGAAGTGAGTGCCCAGGTGCTGCGCAAGCTGGCGGAAGATGCTGGCAAGTATCTCGGTGAAACGGTCACCCAGGCGGTGATCACCGTGCCCGCCTATTTCAACGACTCGCAGCGACAGGCCACCAAGGACGCCGGCAAGATCGCCGGCCTTGAGGTGCTGCGCATCATCAACGAGCCCACGGCCGCGGCTCTGGCCTATGGCCTCGACAAGAAGAGCAACGAGCGCATCCTCGTGTTCGACCTGGGCGGCGGCACCTTCGATGTGTCGGTGCTGGAGGTGGGTGACGGTGTGTTCGAGGTGCTCTCCACCTCCGGTGATACCCACCTGGGTGGCGACGACTTCGACAAGGTGATCGTCGACTACCTCGCCGACAGCTTCAAGTCGAACGAGGGCATCGACCTGCGTCAGGACAAGCAGGCCCTGCAGCGCCTCACCGAGGCCGCCGAGAAGGCCAAGATCGAGCTCTCCAGCGCCACCCAGAGTGAGATCAACCTGCCGTTCATCACGGCCACCCCTGAAGGTCCCAAGCACCTCGATCTCACCCTCACCCGCGCCAAGTTCGAGGAGCTGGCCAGCAAGCTGATCGACCGCTGCCGCGTGCCGGTGGAGCAGGCCCTCAAGGACGCCAAGCTCTCCTCCTCAGAGCTCGACGAAGTGGTGATGGTGGGCGGCTCCACCCGTATCCCCGCCGTTCTTGAGCTGGTCAAGCGGGTCACCGGAAAAGACCCCAACCAGACCGTCAACCCCGATGAGGTGGTGGCCGTGGGTGCCGCCATCCAGGGCGGTGTGCTCGCCGGTGAGGTGAAGGACATCCTGCTGCTGGACGTCACGCCGCTCTCGCTGGGTGTGGAGACCCTCGGTGGCGTGATGACCAAGATGATCACCCGCAACACCACCATCCCCACCAAGAAGTCGGAGACCTACTCCACCGCCGTGGATGGGCAGACCAACGTGGAGATCCACGTGCTGCAGGGGGAGCGCGAGATGGCCAGCGACAACAAGTCGCTCGGCACCTTCCGCCTCGATGGCATCCCCCCCGCTCCCCGCGGCGTGCCCCAGATCGAAGTCACCTTCGACATCGACGCCAACGGCATCCTCAGCGTCACCGCCAAGGACAAGGGCAGCGGCAAAGAGCAGAGCATCTCGATCACCGGCGCCTCCACCCTCAGTGATAACGAGGTGGAGAAGATGGTCAAGGACGCCGAAGCGAACGCCTCCGCCGACAAGGAGAAGCGCGAGCGCATCGACCTCAAGAACCAGGCCGAAACCCTGGTTTACCAGTCCGAGAAGCAACTCGGTGAGCTGGGCGACAAGGTGAGTGCCGACGACAAGGCCAAGGTGGAGGGATTCTCCAAGACGCTCAAGGAAGCGATCGAAAAGGAGGATTACGACACCATGAAGAGCACCCTCGAGCAGCTCCAGCAGGCCCTCTACGCCGCCGGTGCCTCTGTGTACCAGCAGGCGGGCGCTGAAGCAGGCGCCGAGGCCCCCGGTGGCAACGGGGCGTCCGGTTCCAACGGAGCCTCCGCCGCCACCAGCGACGATGTGATCGACGCCGAATTCACCGAGAGCAAGTGAGCCTGCGGGCGGCCCTGCCGCTCCGATTCCGATCTGCTCCCTGATTCAGCCCCCCACTTGGGGGGCTTTTTGCTGGCTGGTGGTCAGGCCCCAGCCGCCGGCAGCGCTGCTGGCTCCAGCTGCTGGGCGACCCATTCGGCGGTGGCCGGCGCCAGCAGCACGCCGTTGCGGTAGTGGCCGCTCACCAGCAGCAGGCCGTCTGCGAGGGCTTCCAGCAGGGGTGCCGGCTTGCCCTGGGGACGGCAACGGCACCCCTGCCAGCTGTGCAGGAGCTGTGCCTGTTGCAGCCACGGGGGTGCCTCCCCTTCCAGGCTGCGCAACCGCTCCAGGGCCAGCGGATCGGCCCGCTCTCCCGGCTCCAGGGTGGCGCCCAGCCAGAAGCGCCGACCACCGGCCAGATCGGGCCGGGGCACCAGGTTGAGGCCGCGCCACACCACCGCTCCCGGCCAGCTCCACAGGGCTTCATCGTTCGCGTCTGGGCCCCGTTCCAGCTCCAGGGCCTGGCCCAGCACCGGCTCGAGCGGCGGGATTGCAGCAGCCCCCGCGAGCTCTGGCACCTGGCGCAGCAGCCCCGCCGATCCCAGGCCGGCGGCGATCACCACCCAGTCGGCCCGGTGGTGGTCGCCGCCGGCGAGCACGGCGCTCCAGCCCCCGTTCACCAGTTGCTCCAGGCGCAGCACCCGGTCGGCCAGTCCTTGCACTCCTTGCCGCAGACCATCCCCCAGCAGGGCCCCCAGGGCGGCGATCGGATCGATCTGGCCATCGCGGGGGGAGTACAGCCCGCCCAGGGCGGCGGCGGGCACCAACGGATCCAGCCGCTCCAGCTGCGGCCGCTCCCACCACTCCAGCGGCACCCCTCGCTTTTGCCGCTCCAGCACCAGCCGCTGCTGGCGCTCCTGGGTCTCGGCATCACCGGCCAGCACCAGCAGGCCCGGACGGCGTGGCACAGGCCAGCCAGCCTCCGCCAGCTGCCGGCACCAAAGGTCCCAGAGGATGCGGCTGCGCTGCCGCAGGCGCCAGCCCCGGCCACTGCTGCGCTGTGCGACATCGGCCATCAGCAGCCCCAGGGCCGCGCGGCTGCCACTGCGAACCGCTGGGTCAGGCTTGCCGACCTCACTCCCCTTGGGCCCAGCCAGGGCGGGATCGATCAGAACGACGGCATGGCCCTGCTGCTGCAGCCACCAGGCGGTGGATGCACCAACAAGGCCCGCCCCGATGACGATCACGTCAGCGCGGCGGGCCCCGCAGGTGCTGGCCTGGTGCAAGCGGGTCAGGCCTGCTCGGCGGCGTCGAGAGCTGGGGCAGGAATCACTTCGGCATAGGAGCCGAAGCCGCTGGCCACCTGGATGTACGACTTGCGCAGCCGCTCGCCGTCCTGGAGGCGGGCGGCCTCATCGAGCTGGGCCAGGGCGCTCTTGAGCTGGTCGGCGCGCTTGCCGGCTTCGGCCCGGTCGGCGGGCAGCAGGCGCTGGTTGATGTAGAGCATCTCGCGGCCCACTTCCTGCATGGGTCCGTGGATCAGGTTGCGGGTGAAGACCCAGTCGCGCTGGTTGACCAGATTGGCCAGCTCAGGCAAGCGATCCTTGGCGGCGAGGAAGCCCTCGGCCTGACGGGTGATCAGGGCCATGTCCGCCGGGCTGATGCTGGGGGCCTTGCGGCTCTGGCCGCCATCGCAGGCCGCCAGCGACACCGAAAGCACCAGGGCCACGCCGATCATCACGAGGCGGCGCAGCAGGTCGAAGACACCCGTTCTGGAGGCAGTGCTGGCAGCAACCATGGGAATTCGCCGACCGGGCGTTCAATGCGGCGTGATTTTACCCGTGGCCCCTGTCGGCGGAGATCGGCGTTCCGCTCGGCACAATTGCGGTTCCGCCCTTCGCGCCGGCATGAGCTCCCCCACGGCCATCCTCCAGGTCATCTGTCCGGACCGTCCGGCCCTGGTGAGCGAGCTCTCCGGCTGGGTGGCCGCCAACGGCGGCAACATCCGCCACGCCGATCACCACACCGATGCCGGTGCCGGCCTGTTCCTCAGCCGGATCGAGTGGGCGCTGGACGGTTTCGGGCTGCCGCGGCAAGCGATCACGCCCGCGGTGCTGGCCCTGGCCGAGCGGCTGGGGGGGGAGGGGCAGGTGCACTTCTCCGATGAAACGCCCCGTGTGGCGATCTTCGTGAGCAAGCAGGACCATGCCCTGGTGGATCTGCTCTGGCGCACCCGGGCCGGCGAGCTGCCGATGCTGGTGCCGCTGGTGGTGTCGAACCATCCGGATCTGCGGCAGGTGGCCGAAGGCTTCGGGGTTCAGTTCGTCCATCTGCCGATGACGGCGGAGACCAAGGCCGAGGTGGAGGTTCAGCAACTGGCGCTGCTGGAGCAGCACGGCATTGAGCTGGTGGTGCTGGCCAAGTACATGCAGGTGCTCAGCCCGGCCTGGCTCGAGGGGTTCATGGGCGGGGGACGCTCCGGGGCAACGGTCCAGCGGCAGGTGATCAACATCCACCACTCCTTTCTGCCGGCCTTCAAGGGGGCGCAGCCCTATCACCGTGCCTGGGAGCGGGGCGTGAAGCTGATCGGCGCCACCGCCCACTACGTTACCGAGGATCTCGACGGCGGCCCGATCATTGAGCAGGCCACCGTGCACGTCAGCCACCGCGACGATGTGGACGATCTGATCCGCAAGGGGCGCGACACCGAGCGGCTCGCCCTGGCGCGGGCGCTGCGCCTGCATCTGCGCCGTCAGGTGATGGTCTATCGCGGCCGCACGGCCGTGTTCGATTGATGGCAACTGATCTGAGGCCGTTGGCCGCGATTCGCCTGGCCGCGCTCGATGCGCACCTGCTCCGTCATCGACCCGCTGACGCGTCACCCCTGGGTTGGCGATGTTTCCAGCTGGGTCTGTTTCTGTTGGCCAGCAGTGCCTTCCTGGGGGGATTGCTGCTGTTCGTGGCCCTGATCCAGGGGAGCCGTGGTCGCTCCTCGCCCTGGCAGGACGGGAGCAATCGGGTGCTGCTGCTGATCGCCCTGCTGATGGTGGCCGGCTGCTTCGGGGCCCGCAGTGGTGCCCTGGCCTGGGTGGGACTGGGCAACTGGTTGCCGTTCTTCTGGGCGTTCTGGGGTTATCAGCCCTATCTGGCCACGCCGGCGGCCCGGCGGCGGGTGGCCCTGTGGCTGGTGGCCGGCACCGTGCCCGTGGTGATCACCGGCCTGGGCCAGCTCTGGTTTGGCTGGAGCGGCCCGTTTCAGGTGTTGGGTGGTCTGATCATCTGGCACCTCAAGGCAGGCGGCAGCCCGGAAGATCGTCTGGCCGGCCTGTTCGACTACGCCAACATCGCCGGCTCCTGGCTGGCCCTGGCCTGGCCTCTGCAACTGGCGGCGCTGCTCGAGACCTGGCAGCGCTGGCGCCAGGGGCTGCGGGATCCCGCTGGTGGCGGCGTGCCATCCCGGTCTGCCGGCATCCTGCTGGCTCTGGCCCTGCTGATGGCGGCAGGTGTGGTGGCGGCCGTCTACCTCACCGATTCCCGCAACGCCTGGGGTGCTCTGGTCTTGGCGGTGCCGCTGGTGGTGGGGCCGGCCAGCTGGCTGTGGCTGCTGCCCCTGCTGACCCTGCTGGTGCTGGTGGTGGGGTTGGCCAGCGTGCCCGGGGTGCCCGACGTGGTGCAGGAGCCCCTGCGCCACCTGGTGCCCGAATCGATCTGGGGCCGACTCAGCGATCTGGAGCACAGCGGCGATCGGGTGCAGGCCTCCACCCGGCTGGCCCAGTGGGGTGTGGCCCTGGAGTTGATCGGCGAACGCCCCTGGCTCGGCTGGGGCGCGGCGGCCTTCAGCCTGATCTATCCACTGCGCACGGGCCAGTGGCATGGCCATCCCCACAATCTGCCGATCGATCTGGCCGTGAGCCACGGGCTGCCAGTGGCGGTGCTGCTGGTGGGCTTCGTGCTCTGGCTGATGCTGCGTGCCGCCTGGCGCGGCATGGCCGCGTCCAGCCTGTTCGAGCGGGCCTGGTGGACGGCGACCCTGGTGCTGGTGGCCCTGCATGCCACGGATATGCCCTTCTATGACAGCCGCATCAATGTGGCCGGCTGGGTGCTGCTGGCCGGGCTGTCCCAGGTGGGCCGCCCGCCGGCGTCCCACTGAGACCTGGTCGGAGCGGGTTCAGGCGATGGCCTCCTGCCTGGGCAGTGCGTCCTGCCGGTGCCGCTGCAGGGTGGCTTCAGGCAGGGGACCTTGCAGATGCACCCAGGGCAGCACCCGGCCCGGTTCCCATTCGGCGTGCACCACCTCCTCCCAGGCCGGTGGCCGTGGCAGCGGCGAACCAGCAGCCGGCTCCAGTTCGCCTGCCTGCGCCGCCCGGTAGGCCTTCTTCCAGCCCCCCAGGCTGTCGTGACTGCCGCGGGCGGCGGCGATCACCGGCGCGAGCCGCCGGTCGCTGCGCGACAGCAGGGCCTGGATCACGCTCCAGCCATAGCTTTCCGGCCGCAGCTCGATCCCCTTGGGCTTGAGCCGCTTGGCCAGCAGCTTGAGCCGTTTCTCGGCCTCCGGCCGCACGCCCTGCCACTGGAACGGGGTGTGGGCCTTGGGCACGAAGGTGCTCACCCCCAGGGTCAGCCGCAGCCCCGGGGTCGCCTTTTTCAGCGCCAGCATCAGGGCGGCGGTGGCCTCCACATCGGCCTCCTCCTCGCTGGGCAGGCCCACCATGCCGTAGAGCTTCAGGCCGCTCAGGCCACCCTCTCGGGCGTAGCGAGCCGCGGCGTCGATCTCCTCGGTGGAAAGTTTCTTGTTGACCACCTCCCGCATCCGCTCGCTGCCGCTCTCGATCGCGATCGTCAGCGACTTGCTGCCCCGCTTCGCCAGGATGCGCCCCAGCTCGGCGGTCACCGTGGCGGCCCGCACCGAGCTGACGCTCACCCGGGTGCCCTCAAAGCGGTCCTGATCCAGCCACTGCAGCAGCTCCGGGAACTGGGGATGCTGCGTCACCGAAGCCCCCAGCAGCCCCAGGCGCTTCGTCACCGCCAGACCCTTCTCCACCGCCGGGATCAGGCCGTCGTCCAGCGATGGCGTGCGGAAGGGCAGGGTGAGGTAACTGGCCAGACAGAAGCGGCAGAGTTCGGGGCAGCTGCGCACCACCTCCACCATGTGGATGTCGGGCCAGGCGGCCTCCGGGGTGATCACCGTGGAGTGGCTGAGGGTGTTGCCCCGCCAGGTCTGCTTGGCCACCGTGGACGGCACGCCCGCCTCGATCGGCTCCACCGCCAGCAGCTCACCGCCGGCTGCATAGCGGGGGACATAGAGGCTGGGCACGTAGATCCCCGGCACCTGGGCCAGGGCCCGCAGCCGCTCCGCCCGGGGTCGATCCCGATGCTGCTGCACGGCATCGATGAAGGCCGGCAGGAGCTCCTCGCCATCGCCGAGCAGCACCACATCGAAGAAGGGCGCCAGCGGCTCCGGGTTGGCAGTGAGCACCGGTCCGCCGCCGAACACGATCGGATCACTCTCGCCGCGCTGCTCGGCCCAGAGAGGGATGCGTTGCTGCTCCAGCAGATCCAGCAGCACCGGCCCGTCCAGCTCCCAGCTCAACGACAGGCCGAACAGGTCGCCATGGCGGTGGGGTGGGTCACTGCGATCCGTGAACAGGCGCCGCACATCCACGTCCGGGCGCCGCGCCAGGGTCGCCCAGACCACCTGGTAGCCCAGGCTGGTGATCCCCACGGAGTAGGTGCTGGGGAAGGCCAGCACGGCCCGCAGGGCACCGGCGACGGGCTGGGCGGGCTCGAACAGCAGGGTTTCCTGGTTCAGGGGGAGGGGCATGCCAATCGATCAGTCTCACGGATCCCTGGTGCCGGTTGCTTGGCCTGGCTAGAGCGGGGGCTGCTGAGCGGGTGTCTGTCATGCCGAAACTGCAGGTGATCTCACCGTTTGAGTACAACCCCACCCAGAATCAGGCCAATGTCACGTTTCTGCGCCACCGGCCCGGGTTCCGTTGGTCTTGTCTACGAGGGTCCCCTCGACCCGGTGCAACGCGATGGTGTGAGTGGTTCCGGCACCTGGTACACGATCGAGGTTCCCGAGACTGGGCCCTTCACCAATGTCAATGGCACCAGCGTGTATGGCCCCGACAACCTCGGTGGTGGTCTGGTCGATCTGGTGGGGGCTTACACGCGCAATGTCAGCGGCGGGTCGGCCTCGGGGGAGGATCCCAACACCGTGGGCTTTCTCTATACCGGTGCCATTGATGGCTCCACCAGTTCCGGCTACCGCAGCTTTCAGGGTCAGACCTGCAGCGGTGAAGCAGCTCCTACACCTTTGTCCACAGCGTGGATGGGGGGTTGGCCGTGGGCAACTGCGACATCGCTTCCGCCGATTCCCTGACGGGTTACAGCCTTGTCTCCACCGCCTTTCTTGTGGATCTGGACAGCGGCCGGCAGATCAACATCCGCTTCCCCGACTTGGGTCTGGATATCACCCATACGGCCTATGGCATCTGGGAGAATGGAGATGGCTCCTACACCATTGCTCGACTGATAATGGTAAGTACCGCCTGCCTGCCGCCTCCGTGGTGACGGTCAAACGCAAGTCCTCCGAGGCTTTCAAAGCCAAAGCCCGCTGGCGCGATCTGGACGTGGTGAAGAGCGATTCCTGCGTTCCCAGTGTGCTCACCACCGCTAACTCCCAGTATGGCGATGTGACCGTGGGTTTTGCCAATTATCCCAATCCTGACGGCACTCTCGCTGCTGCCGACTTCGTTGCCCAGCCCTTGATTCTCTGAGCCTGCTCAGCGACACGACAGCGCCTGTCTGCCTGGATTTACTCAGCCCGTCAACAGGCGCCTTTGCGCTGATGATGAACTTGCGATAATGGAGGATTCGAGTCTCTCCTTGGCCGGGCTCAATGCTGAGGTAACGCAGTCAGTCGTGCTTTGTTTACGGAAGTCAGAAGGGTTGCAGGTGCGCCTGGATAGCTTGCATGGAGATGGCCAAAGTCGGTATGGTGAGCATGTTGCGCTTGGCGCTGGATTTCGCGCAGGCAACACCTTCTTGGTAATGCAGTCGATGGAGAATGCTTGCAAGACAGTGGAACTCCATCGTCTGGCGAATTGAGTTGCGAGGGTGCCGCTGGAGGCCCTTTTTCTGACGTTGATGATCTGGCAGTCAGACGCGCCTGTATCGAGGCAGAAGCCGCGCATCTGGGAGTGAAGTTTCGCTGCAATCGTGATGACGGAGGCTCGTAGGATGATGGCATTGTTGCCGGCATCCATCAGGGAAAAATCCTTGAGGTTGGATCCTGTCGCGTCATCACTGAACATCAGGCCGGCTCATGAAGTCCATCAACGCTCGCGCCAGAGGGCCCGGCCGGACTGGATATTCCCAGCCACGATCAGGTCGACGAATTGCTCGGCTCAGCGATTGAGTGGTGAGCCGCCGCTGTCCCTTTTCCGTTGGCGTCGAAGGCCCGCAGCAGCTCGATCTGGCGTTCGTAGATCGATTGTCCATGCAGGACCTGGGTCACCAGGAAGCTGGCCAGGCAGGCCACCAGGATCGGCTTGAGGATCAGCAGGTCTTTGGTGAGGGCGAAGGCGAGGAACACGGCGGTGATCGGCGTGCGGGAGCAGCCCGCCACAAAGGCCCCCATGCCCGCGAACACGAAGGTGGTGGGCACGTGGCCGGTGAGGTGCTCGGCCAGGCCCCCGCAGGCCAGGCCGATGGTGGCCCCCAGGGTGAGCATCGGCGCGAACAGGCCCCCGGGAGCTCCGGACGCTGCGGAAAGACCCGTGCTGAAGAACAGCAGGACGAAGATCCCCAGCGCCGTGCCGATTTCCACATGGCCCTCAGCCACGGCCTGCTGCAGGCCGGCATTGTTGCGGAATTCCGGCGGCAGGCAGGCATACACCAGGCCGAGGAGAACCCCGGCGATCACCATGCGGCTCACCAGATGCGGGGCGAACCAGCGGTGGCTCAGCCACTGCATGCGGATCACGTAGCGGCAGTAGAGCTCTGCCAGCAGACCCACCACGATCCCGAGCGCGATCAGGTAGAGCAGATCCACGGGCAGGAACCGGAGCATGGGGGTGAATTCCCTGTCCAGCAGGAAGCCCTTGACGTTCAGACCGCTGGACTGAAGACCCAGGGCCGTCAGTCCCATCACATCGGCCCAGGTGTCGGCCAGGAAGGTGGTGACCAGCACCAGCAGGAGCACCACCGGCCGGGCACCGCGCAGCAGTTCTTCCACGGCGTAGAAGAAGCCGCCGATCGGAGCGTGAAACACGGCCGCGATGCCCGCCCCGCCGCCGGCGGCCACGATCACCCTCAGGAAGGCCGCAGGGGCCCGCAGCACCTTGGCCAGCCGCCAGGCCACCGATCCCCCCATCTGTACCGAGGGTCCTTCGGGACCGAGCGGAAAGCCCGAGCCGATGGCCAGGATCCCCGCCACCAGCTTCACCATTGCCACGCGGAAGCCCATCGGCATGGGACGTCCCTTGAGGAAGACCATCACCTGGGTGATCCCCGATCCCGCGGCCGTGGGGGCCAGCTCCCGGATCAGCAGCGCCGAGACCAGACTCCCCAGCCCGCCCATCAGGGGCAGCACCAGGGCGGCGGGAGCCATCTCCAGCAGCCTCAGTCGCCAGGTGCCCAGCCAGCCCACGCCGGTCTTGAACAGCAGGGCGGCGGCGGCGGCACTGAAGCCGGTGAGCAGCAACGCCAGGGCCACAGCCCACCAGCGCTCCTCGATGAGCCTGCGGATGCTCCGGGTGGATTGCCAGCTGTCCCTGTCGAAGTGGAAGGCCCTCAGCCGCAGGGACCGCAGGGCCTCGATGGGTGGAATCAAACTCCTGCCAGCACCTTCGCCTCCTCCTCGCTGCTCACCACGCGGCCCTGGTCCTCGAAGCCCTCGATCTGATCGAAGTTGAGGTAGCGGTAGAGCGTGGCGCCGTTGGGGTCGATCTTCTCGGCGGCGATCGCCAGGTAGTCCTCCTTGGTGGGGATGCGGCCCAGCTGGGCGCACACCGCCGCCAGTTCGGCGCTGCCCAGGTACACCTGCGCACCGTTGCCGAGGCGGTTGTTGAAGTTGCGGGTGCTGGTGGAGAACACGGTGGTGTCGTCTTCCACCCGGGCCTGGTTGCCCATGCACAGCGAGCAGCCCGGCATCTCCATGCGGCTACCGGCCGCCTCGAAGATCGCGTAGTAGCCCTCCTGCCTGAGCATCTCCTCGTCCATGCGGGTGGGGGGGCAGACCCAGAGGCGGGCGGCATTGGCGCCCTGGCCCTCCAGCACCGTGGCGGCGGCCCGGTAGTGGCCGATGTTGGTCATGCAGGAGCCGATGAACACCTCATCGATCGGCGCGCCCGCCACCTCCGAGAGCGTCTTGACGTTGTCGGGGTCGTTGGGGCAGGCCAGGATCGGTTCGGTGATCGCATCGAGGTCGATTTCGATCACGGCGGCGTACTCCGCATCGGCATCGGCCTCCATCAGCACCGGCTTGGCCAGCCAGGCCTCCATCGCCTGGATCCGGCGGGCCAGGGTGCGGGCATCGCCGTAGCCGCGGGCGATCATGTTCTTCAGCAGAGCCACGTTGCTGCGCAGGTATTCGCTCACCGTTTCCACGCTGAGCTTGATGGTGCTGCCGGCGCAGGAACGTTCGGCGGTCGCATCCGTCAGTTCAAAAGCCTGCTCCAGCTTGAGATCGGGCAGGCCCTCGATCTCCATGATCCGGCCGTTGAACACGTTCTTCTTGCCCTCCTTGGCCACCGTGAGCAGCCCCTGCTGGATCGCCACGTAGGGAATCGCGTTCACCACATCGCGCAGGGTCACGCCCGGCTGCAGGGAACCTGAAAATCTCACCAGCACCGATTCGGGCATGTCGAGCGGCATGGCGCCGATGGCGGCGGCGAAGGCCACCAGGCCCGAGCCGGCCGGGAAGGAGATGCCCAGGGGGAAGCGGGTGTGGCTGTCGCCGCCGGTGCCCACGGTGTCGGGCAGCAGCATGCGGTTGAGCCAGCTGTGGATGATGCCGTCGCCGGGTCGCAGCGCCACGCCGCCGCGGGAGGCCATGAAGTCGGGCAGTTCGGCGTGGGTCCTGAGGTCCACCGGCTTGGGATAGGCGGCGGTGTGGCAGAAGCTCTGCATCACCAGATCCGCCGAGAAGCCGAGGCAGGCCAGCTCCTTCATCTCGTCGCGGGTCATGGGCCCGGTGGTGTCCTGGGAGCCCACGGTGGTCATCAGCGGCTCGCAGCTGGTGCCCGGCCGCACGCCCGCCAGGCCACAGGCCTTGCCCACCATCTTCTGGGCCAGGGTGAAGCCCTTGCCGGTGTCGGCCGGGGCCACCGGGCGGATGAACAGATCCGAGGCGGGCAGGCCCAGCTGGGCGCGCACCTTGTCGGTCAGGGAGCGGCCGATCATCAGGGGGATGCGGCCGCCGGCCCGCACCTCGTCGGTGATCGTGCTGGGCTTGAGCTCGAAGCGGGCCACGATCTCGCCGGCGTTGGCTTCACCGGCCGCCCGCTCGATCGTGCCGGCATAGGGGCGGATCGTGATCACATCGCCGGAGTTGAGGGCGGTCACGTCGCACTCGATCGGCAGGGCGCCGGAGTCTTCAGCCGTGTTGAAGAAGATCGGCGCGATCTTGCCCCCCAGCACCACGCCGCCGCTGCGCTTGTTGGGCACATGGGGGATGTCGGTGCCGGTGTGCCAGAGCACCGAGTTGATGGCGGATTTGCGGGAGCTGCCGGTGCCCACCACATCGCCCACGTAGGCCACCGGGTGGCCCTTGGTCTTGAGCTCGGCGATCAGCTCCAGGCCGCCGGGCATGCGGGTCTCCAGCATCGCCATGGCGTGCAGGGGGATGTCCGGCCGGGTGGTGGCGTGGGTGGCGGGGGAGAGGTCGTCGGTGTTGGTTTCGCCTTCCACCTTGAACACCGTCACGGTGATCTCGGCCGGCAGCTCGGGCTTGGCGGTGAACCACTCGGCGGCGGCCCAGCTGTCGATCACCCGCCTGGCGTAGGGGTTGCGCTCGGCCAGCTCGAAAACGTCGTGGTAGGCGTCGTAGACCAGCAGGGTGCGGCTGAGGCCCTCGGCCGCTGTCTCGGCGATGGTGCTGTCGTCGCTGCTGAGCAGTTCGATCAGGGCGCCCACGTTGTAGCCGCCGATCATGGTGGCCAGCAGCTGCACGGCTTCCACCGGGCTCACCAGGGGGCTGCTGACGCTGCCCTGGGCCACGCCGCTCAGCCAGCCGGCCTTCACGTAGGCCGCCTCATCCACCCCCGGCGGGATGCGCTCGCTGAGCAGGTGCAGCAGAAAGGCCTCCTCCCCGGCCGGCGGTGCCGCCAGCAGCTCGGTGAGGGCCTGGGTCTCGGCGGCGTTCAGGGGCAGGGGCGGCACCCCCAGGGCCTGCCGTTCCGCCGCGGCGGCGCGGTAGCTGCTGAGGACACTGGCCGGATCGGGGGAGGAGCTGGCAGGGCTCGAGCTGGCAACGGTCATCCCAGGGGTTTCGGCTTCTGCCCTCCATTGTTCTTGCCAGCCCGGCCGGCTGTTGGTGGCGACCGTTGCCAAAGGTTCACTCCGAACGGCCCGCGGAAGCCGATGACTAGGGTGAAGTCCGTTCCGCGGCGCCAGACGAGCAGCCCAGGGTTCATGACAGCCACCTCCGATCTGCACGTGGTGGAGACCCGGCCCCTCGTTCCACCGGCACTGCTGCACCGGGATCTCCCGATCACGGAGACCTCTTCCGCCACGGTGCAGCAGGCCCGCGAGCGCATCAAGGCGATCCTGCGCGGCGACGATGCCCGCATGCTGGTGATCGTGGGTCCGTGCTCGGTGCACGATGTGGTCGCGGCCCAGGAGTACGCCGCGGCGATTCAGGAGCTGCGCCAGCGCCACCGCGGCGAGCTGGAGGTGGTGATGCGGGTCTATTTCGAGAAGCCCCGCACCACCGTGGGCTGGAAGGGGTTGATCAACGATCCCCATCTCGACGGCAGCTACGACATCAACACCGGCCTGCGCCGCGCCCGCACCCTGCTGCTCCACCTCGCTGAGATGGGACTGCCGGCCGCCACCGAGCTGCTCGATCCGGTGGTGCCCCAGTACATCGCTGACCTGATCAGCTGGACCGCCATCGGCGCCCGCACCACCGAAAGCCAGACCCACCGGGAGATGGCCTCGGGACTGTCGATGCCGATCGGCTTCAAGAACGGCACCGATGGCAGTGCCACCACCGCCATCCATGCCATGCAGGCGGCGGCGCGGCCGCACCATTTCCTGGGCATCAACAGCGAGGGGCAGGCCTCGATCGTGACCACCACCGGTAATCCCGATGGTCATCTGGTGCTGCGCGGCGGCAAGACCGGCACCAACTACCACCGCGAAGCGATTGAGGCGGCCTCCCTCTCCCTGGAGAAGGAGAACCTGCCGGCCCGGCTGATGGTGGATTGCAGCCACGGCAATTCCAACAAGGACTACCGCCGTCAGGGCGAGGTGCTGGAGCAGGTGGCCGAGCAGCTGCGCCAGGGCTCCCGGCGGGTGATGGGCGTGATGCTGGAAAGTCATCTGGTGGCGGGCAGTCAGAAGATCCCCAAGGACCTCAGCCAGCTCGCCTACGGCCAGAGCATCACCGATGCCTGCATCGATCTGGCTACCACGCGGCAGTTGCTCGACCATCTCGCCGCTGCGGTGCGCCAGGCCTGTGATCGGCAGCTGGCGGCGGCATGACGACCTGAATCCTGCTAATTGGCACTCAAGGATTGCGAGTGCCAAAGTATGATGATTCCATCGAAATGTTCCTTGTGGACATGCGATCTCTTGGATCTCGGTACGTTTGGACTCCTCGTGTGATTCAGGAGTTCCGTGATGAGCTATCTCCTGCAGTTCTGTGGCCTGACCGACCCTCTCCAGCTCTTCTATCTGGAGCAGACGGCAGGGCCGGCCTTCGGGGGCTTCCGCCCCTTCCAGCTCGACGACCTGCTCGCCTGGGCCGTGGACACCGCCCGTGGCCGCTGCTGGGATCCGGCGCTGATCGAGCGCACCGTGCTGGATGAGTGGATCGAGCGGGCTGATGTGATCCGCCAGTGGCAGCTGCGGCTGCGGGAGGAGCCGGCGGATCGGATGGTGGTTGCCGGACTGGGCACGCAGCGCGACTGGGAATGCCGCTGTGAGCACTTGCTGCAGGCCTGAGGGCTCGGCGGCTACAGGCTGGCTCCGGGGTAGCAGAGGCTCCAGAGCCAGCCCACGGCCAGGGGCACCGTGAGGTTGTCGAGGCCGAGCAGGGCCGCCTGCTCCAGCAGGCAGGCCACCAGGGCGATGCCGATGGGGACCAGCCAGGTCGTGGCGCCGCCGACGGCCGGGCTGGGCACTGCCGAGAAGGCCTGCAGCAACAGCAGCACGCTGAGGCTGGCGGCGGCCATGGCGCTGGTGCCCGCCACGGATTTGCGCTGGCCCCAGAGACGCCAGCTGGGCGAGGCGACCGAGACACCCACCAGGCCCGCCAGGCCATCCCCCCAGGCCATCACCAGCACGCCCGCTGCCACGGCAGCGGCCTGATCCGGCCAGTACAGCCACAGCAGCAGGGTGACAGCGGCTCCGTAGGCCACGGTGCCGTAACTGGCGCGGCCCACGTCTTCGATGGCGGGCAGCACCCGCAGGCGGTGATTGAGAGCGGCCAGGGCGGTGATCAGCCCAGCCAGGCCGATGGCAATGTTGCGGTCGATCCCCAGCCACCAGGCCAGCAGGATCACCGGACCGCAGCCCACATGCACGACCTTGCGGCGCCACTCACGTTGCTCAGGCCAGCGCTTCGCCATGGCCGTGGCGGCTCCTGCCAGCAGGCCGAGCCAGAGGGCCAGGACGCCGATGCCGACCAGCTGGCTCAGGGCCCAGTTGTCCACCGGAAGGGTCGTGCTCAGGCAGCCTGCTGTCCGTAGGTGGTGCGGTTGCTCATCAGCCGCAGCTTCATGATCGCCTTGGTTTCAAGCTGCCGCACCCGCTCGCGGGAGACGTTGATCTGGCGGCCGATCTCGGCGAGGGTCTGGGGTTCGGTGCCCTCCAGACCAAACCGCATCTGCAGGATGCGGCGCTCGCGTTCGTTCAGCTGGGCCAGCCAGGTGCCGAGGTGCTCCTTCTGGAACAGGCGGTCCATCGATTCGATGTGCGCCCCGCTGGCCGGATCGGCGATCAGTTCCCCCAGGGTGCTGCGGTCTTCGTCGCCACGGGCGTGGGCGTCGAGGGAGGCGCAGGGGGCGCTCTGCGAGACGAGGTCTTCGAGTTCGTTCGGAGGGATGCCCATGGCATGGGCCAGCTCCAGCCGGTTGGGCTGACGGCCGAGCCGGTGGGAGAGCTCGCGTGAGATCCGCCGCATCTTCGAGAGTTTCTCGCTGACGTGGATCGGCAACCGGATCGTGCGGGCGCTGTTGTCAATCGCGCGGGTCATGCCCTGGCGGATCCACCAGTAGGCATAGGTGGAGAATTTGTAGCCCATGGCGGGGTCGAATTTGTCGACGGCCCGCTCCAGTCCGATCGCGCCTTCCTGGACCAGGTCGAGCAGCTCCAACCCCTGGTTCTGATATTTCTTCGCCACGCTCACCACCAGGCGCAGGTTGGCGGCCATCATCCGGTCTCTCGCCCGCTGGCCCATGCGGATCTGGCGGCGCTGCTGGGTCGTGAGGGTGTCAGCAGGCAGCTCCAGCAGACGCTTGCCCTGTTGCACGTGATGGGCCAGCTCAATTTCTTCAGCCGGTGTGAGCAGTGGCACACGGCCGATCGTGCTCAGGTACCAGCCGATCGTGTCGGCGCTGATGCGGCCGACAGCCTGCTTGGCAGCACTGGCGGATTTGCTTGGTGTGCGGCGCCCGCTGACGTTCTCGGTGTTGGCGATTACGTCATGAGCGGAACGCTGAGGCGTACTCATCACCCCGGCCTCCGTGAGTTGGTGGCCGGAATGTAGCAGCGTTATTGCTGGGATGAGGAATGTAAACGAAAGACATCCTGTAAGCAAGACAACGACAGGGTGGTGCTTGTGTAACGGATGTTGCTGTTTCGCTTCAACGTGCAGAGCTGAGGCCGCCGCGCCAGAGCCGGATCAGAGTCTCCTGGGTCTGGAGACCATCCCCTTCCGGCTGCAACTGCTCAAAGCTGCCATCGCTGCGCATGTGCCAGGCGCCCGTGTCGCCCAGATAGAGCTCCAGCAGATCCTCCAGCTGCCCGCGCAGCCGAGCGTCTTCCACCGGCGCCACCGCTTCGACCCGTCGATCCAGGTTGCGGGGCATCCAGTCGGCGCTGCCGAAGTACATCTCAGGGTTGCCGCCATTGGCAAACCAGAACAGGCGCGAGTGTTCGAGAAAACGACCGATCACGCTCACCACCTGGATGTGGTCGCTGATGCCCTCAACGCCGGGCCTGAGGCAGCACATGCCGCGGATCACCAGCTCGATTTTCACGCCCGCCTGGGAGGCCTCGTAGAGCAGGGCAATGATCGCCGGGTCGACCAGGGCATTCATCTTGGCCCGGATGTGACCCCCCTGGCCCGCCTTGGCGCTGTCGATCTCGCGACGGATCAGCGCTTCCATGCCCTTGCGCAGGGTGACCGGGGCCACCAGCAGTTTGCGGAAACTCTGTTGTTTCGAGAAGCCGGTGAGGTAATTGAACAGCTCCACCAGGTCCTGGCCGAAATCGGTGTGGGAGGTCAGCAGTCCCACGTCGGTGTAGAGGCTGGAGGTGCGGGAGTTGTAGTTGCCGGTGCCGATATGCACATAACTGCGCAGAATCTGCTTCTCCTTGCGCACCACCAGCAGGATCTTGGTGTGTGTCTTCAGACCGAGCACCCCGTACACCACATGCACGCCGGAGCGTTCCAGCCGCCGGGCCCACTGGATGTTGTTGTCTTCATCGAAGCGGGCCTTGAGTTCCACCAGGGCCATCACCTGCTTGCCGTTCTCTGCCGCCCGGATCAGGGCGGCCACCACCGCCGAATCCTTTGACGTGCGATAGAGCGTCATCTTGATCGCCAGCACCGACGGGTCGTCGGCGGCCTGGTTGAGGAACTCCTCGACCGAGGTGGCGAACAGGTCATAGGGATGGTGCAGCAGCACATCGCCCTGGCGAATCGTCGCGAAGATGCTCTGGAAGTCCTCCTCCTTCAGCGAGCCGTCGTCCAGATGGCTGCGCTGCGCCCGCGCCAGCGCCGGCACGGTGCGGCCCTGGAAGGGCTTGTCTTTCAGCTGGGGCAAGGGGATCGCCAGCAGGCTCATCAGGTCATCGAGGCCGAGTGGACCGTTGACGCGGTAGAGGTCCTGCGCCTCCACGTTCATCCCTTCCATGAGCACGTGGATCACGTCATCGGGCATTTCGTCGGCCACCTCAAGCCGCACCACCTCGCCGCCCTTGCGCCGCTTGCGCAGGCCCTCCTGCAGGGCCTCCATCAGGTCGTCGGCCTCAAGGTCGCGCAGCTCCAGGTCAGCGTCGCGGGTGACCCGGAAGAAGTAGTGCCCCTCGATCGTCATGCCCGGGAACAGCAGTTGCAGGTTGAAGGCCACCACCTGCTCCAGCGGCACCGCGGTGAACACCGGCTTGGGCCGCTTGCCGCTCAGATCGCTGGGGATCTCCACGAAGCGGGGCAGGATCTTCTGGGGAACCTTGACCCGGGCGAACTGCTGCTGGCCCGTGTCTGGGTCGCGCACCAGGGCCGCCACGTTGAGGCTGAGGTTGCTCACGAACGGGAAGGGATGGGCCGGATCCACCGCCAGGGGGGTGAGAACCGGGAAGATGGCGGTCTGAAAGGTGTGATCCACCCACTGCCGCTGGCGGTTGCTGAGGTTGGCGTAATCGATCAGATGGACGCCGTACTCGGTCAGCTGGTTCTTGAGCGAATGACGGTAGTGCTGCTGCTGCAGATCCAGCAGGGGGCGGAGTTTGGCCTGAATCGCCTCCAGCTGCTGCAGGGGTGTGCGGCCATCGTCGCTGAGGCTGGTGACTCCGGCTTCGAGTTGCGACTTCAGCGATGCCACCCGCACCATGAAGAACTCATCGAGGTTGTTGCTGAAGATGGCGCTGAACTTGGCCTGCTCCAGCAGCGGGTTGTGTTCGTTCAGCGCCTGGGCCAGAACGCGCCGGTTGAAATCGATCCAGCTCAGCTCGCGGTTGATGTAGAGCTCGGCAGCGACGGCGGGCTCGCCCATGGTGTTCTGCTGTCGGCGGTGCTGACACGATGCACGCTGCCGGTTCCTCCCCGGCAACGTAGCAATCTCACTCCGTTGCTCCGGGTGATGGGGTTGCTTGACCGGGCAGCCCCCCGGCCACCAGCAGGGCCACCCCCACCATCAACACGGTGCCGAACCAGAAGGGGCTCTGCTGCCCCACGGTTTCGTAGGCCAGGCCCGCCAGCGGCGGCCCCACGAAGCCGGTGAGGCTCTGCAGGCCCTGGAGGCTGCCGAGGGCGGCTCCCTGACCGCCCTCATCGAGCCGGCGGGACACGAGGCTGCGCAGGCTGGGGGTGACCAGTCCGGTGCCGGTGGCCAGGATCGCCAGGGCGATGAACACCTGGGGCTGGGCGTTGCCGGCGGTGGCCAGCAGGATCAGCAGGAACCCCACGATCACGAAGCCGATGCCCGCCAGGGTGAGGCGCCATTCACCGAAGCGCTGCACCAGCGGTCCGATCAGGCCGCCCTGCACCAGGGTGGCCACCACGCCCACCACCAGGAAGGCCAGCGCCGAGGTGGTGGGTCCCCAGCCGTAGGCCTGCTTGAAATACAGCACCAGCACGGCCGTGAAGCCGTTGAAGGCGAGGAAGAACAGGAAGAAGGCCGCACTCAGGCGTCGCACCTGCGGGTTGGCCAGCACCCGCGCCAGCTGGGCGAAGGGTTGCAGGTCGCGCTTGCGCGGCAGGGGTGAACGGGCCTCTGGCGGATGGGTTTCGGGCAGCAGCAGGATCACCATCGTGAGGTTCACCGCCGCGATCAGGGCCGCCAGCAGCAGCGGCACCGTGATGCCGAAGGTTGCCAGGGCCCCGCCCAGGGCCGGCCCCAGGATGAAGCCGAGCCCGAAGGCCACCCCGATCAGCCCGAAGGCCTTGGCCCGTTGTTCCGGTGCCGAGATGTCCGCCAGCACCGCAGCGGCGGTGGCGGCGGTGCCGCCGCTCACCCCGTCGATCAGCCGCGCCGCGAACAACAGGGCCAGGGGCCAGCCAGCCGCCGCGGCTCCGGGCCAGAGGCGCTCCCATGGCAGGGCAAGGGTGACGGCGAACAGAAGCAGCCCCACCAGGGAGCCGGCCACACACACGCAGATCACCGGCCGGCGGCCATAGCGGTCGCTCAGGGCGCCGATCAGGGGCGTGAAGCTGAACTGTGCCAGGGCATAGCTGCCCGCCAGCAGCCCCAGGACGCGGCCATCGTTGCTGAAGCCGGCCAGCAGGTAGGGCAGCAGCGGAAACACGATGCTCTCCCCCATCCGGTCGTTCAACAGGGTGAGAAAGGTGGCCAGCAGGGTGGAAGGTCGCGTCCAGCGCACGGTGAGAGCCGGAATGCAGGAGTCCCTCACCCTCCCATGCGGGCGGAACCGCTTGTGAGGGTGGGGATCAGCCAGTTGCCAGGGGCTGTCTTGGGGCCGCCGGCGTGCCTGGGGTTGTGCAGGAGACGCCATGGAGGAGTTTTCTCCCGCAAGCGGTGATTCCTTATCGTTGACCCTTTGGATTCAGGTGCTTTTGCGGGAAGGCTCCCAGCCGGACAAGCATCGGCAGGCGTTGAGAGAGAAATGCGTTGGTAAAAGATGAAATGCGTTGTAACTTAATGGTGGGCTCATTGATTGGCTGTTTGTCTGAGTCTAAGAGATGAACGCCTAGCTCCTCCAGTCCCATCAGCACGCAGGCACTGTGAATATCTCCTTCCAGTCCCTCAACGTAGGCCCTGTAGATTAATGAGTCAATCAAGGAAAATTGAGTTCCAAGGCCAGCATCTGGCAGAATAATATAATAATAGGGTCTGCCAGAATGTAGCAGTTGAATAATTTCTTTGTTGCATCTTTGACCGACTGGAAAGGTGTTCTTTGCCAAATCTCTTCGGCTGATTGCAATCCAGCTACAATCCAGAAAAAGTGCAAGAATTAGCTGAAGATCGATGATTGAGTAGCCAGTTGCGGTTTGAAGATGTTCAATTGTGCAAGGTCCGGCATTGATTTCAGCAGCTACTGGTCCATAAATCTCCGGATCGCCCAATACTTGCCCAAAAGATGTATTGAAAGCGAATGGAGATTCAGCCTCTGCCTGAGTGTCGTCACGCGCCTGAGGACCAGTTGGCATCTGCTCAAGAGGTGTTACAAGCAAACGAGAAAAACGATCCTCGGCTTCTGACCGCGTCAGGCGATTAAACCCTTTGACAAATAGATCACGACGGAAGGATTTGTTAGTGGCCAGATCAATCAGTGTTTGCCGAATGAATGGATTGCTCTCCTTGAATATAGTGTCTTGGAGTGAGGGGGCCAGGAGTTGTTCGAAGCAATCTGGCAGTGTGGCTGAGCCCAAAAAGGCCAGTTTGTGATCGAGACAACTCTGATGAATATCCGATACGTAGTTCGGGCCCCAACCTTCATTCGCATATTCTCCACAGAGATAGTCAGGCTGATTAAGGTCAATCCAGCCCAAGTCATTGCGAAGTGAAGGATAGTTACTTCCTAAGGGTGTGGGAGTACTCTCAGTGCCCAGCAGTGCATTGAGGCTGTCAATCGTTCGCTGGAAAGGTTCCTTGATACTGTTCTTTTCCGACCGTCCTCGCTCTAACCAATAGAGTTTTTGGAAGGCTGTGCGAGAAAGCCAGCCAGGAAAGGTGTTGTATGAACAGTAAAAAATCCCACCGGGCTGGAGACAAGCTGATGCGATTGAAAGCAGAGAATCTCGAACAGCATCTACTACCCAGGAAATAATGCCGTGAGCTGCGACATACTGAAATCCTTCATTTGGCTTCAGGTTGATAAATAATGCCGATGGATCGGCCTTAAGCTCAAGAAAGTCTGCTTCTAGAAAAAGGATGTTGCTCAATCCTAAGCGAAAAGCCAACTTTGTTGCGTGGGCAATATGAGAAGGATTAAAATCAACGCCAAGAAAGTTGGCCTCGGGATAGGATGCTGCCAACAAGCAAAGACCAAACCCCATGCCACAGCCTAACTCAAGATAGTTGAATGGATCTCCTTCTTTCTCTCGGGGAGGAATGTGACCTTGGATTAAGGCGACAAGATCCAGCCATATCGGAGCCATTTCCCGATAGTAACCACAGGTGTAGATCGAATCAGAATAGTAGCCTCGATTCCACGAAGTCATGCTCTATTGATAGACGCTAGAGCCTGTGCTAAATGTCATGTTTTCTGGAGCTGATGAAGCGCTGGGATATTGCGTCGTTGAGTTTGGCACGTTAAGGCGAACTGCAATGTCTACTGACCGACAATCGGCGGCCACGGTGGGGGTGAATGTGTTAACACTATCAAGAACGACTGCATTCGTCTGATCATTTCCTGACACCGAGTCAAGACGGCCTGTCGCAAGAATACGAGGACCATTTCTAAGCAGCTGAGTGCCATTGAGGCGATAGGAGATGACTCTCAGATTGGCGGCAGCATAGGGATCATTATTTGCCGATGTAGCTAGGGACTCCTGAAAAATCCAGATCCATTGCGCCGCAGCTGGTCTCAAGCATGAGAAACCGCTAAAGTAGCCGTGAATCAGGCAATCCGTGATTGCCTTTACTCCTGATCGCTCCATATGTACCGGAGG
>NZ_JAYGIC010000061.1:0-29962 GCF_034931105.1 Synechococcus sp. CCY9201
CGCTGAGGGAAACCCCTCCACGGCGGTGCTCCGCCTGTAGTGACCGTAACGGAATGTTGCGGTTCTGTAAAGGGGGTTCATGAAGTTTCTGGGATGGGCGGCTTCCCCTCCCTCTGCCCCTGGGCTGCGCTGGGCTCCACGCCTGGGCTCCAGCAACGGCCCCAGGCTCCGGCGCGTGGTCAACGCGGTGGCGCACTGCTAGGAGTTCGGGTCTCGCTCCATCACCAGGGCATGACCATCACGCCGCAACGCTTTCCCTTTCTCCGCAACGGAGGTGCCCTGGTGCTGCTCAGCTCGGCGTGGCTGCTGGCGGCCTGCCAGCCGAAGGTGGCGCAACCGATCAAGGTGGATGCAGGCCAGCAGCAGCGTCTCAATCAGTTGGAGCTGAAAGTGCAGCAGCTGGAGCAGAAGCTCAATGCCACAACGCCCCGCGATCCGGCCGATCGGGACGGCAAGCCCCCCGCCGGCCCCGTGAAGTCGCTCACCCTTCGCAGCGGCAGCGACGACGATCGCCTCCGCATCTACTGGGCTGATGGCAGCAGCAGTGACCTGCCCTGCACCAAGGAACAGGGCACCCTGGTCTGCGGTTGATGCCGGCCATCCCCAGCTTGACAAGCTGAGTCAGCGCCGCTGAGCTAGCGGGCCATTCCGCTTCTCTCCCTTCTCCCATGCGCGCCTCCCTGTCCCCGCAGGCACTGCAAGCTGTCCTGGCGGGTTCCCTGGCCGCAGTTGCGCCCCTGAGCCTGGCTGTCCCGGCGGCCCTGGCCACCTCGCCGCTGGCTGAAGCCCCTGCTCCGGCCGAAACCCGCTTAGCGCAACTGGACAACGGAATGCCGTCGCCTTACAGCGGCATCCGCGCCCTCAACCTGGCCCGCAACGCGGCTGTGAAGCTCAATGGCGGCCTCGGGGTCTATCGGCCGGCCTCCTGCATGTTCCGCTCCACCTCGCAGGACAATGACTGCCTGATCTCGGCCGATGCTCAAGGATTCCTGTTCCGCTTTCTGGGGGGACAACCCGGATGGGAACAGCTTGATCTGCCGCCCACGGTGGAGACCGAGATCCTGATCTCTCCGGATGGCCGCGAGGTGGTGAGCGTGATCTACAACGGCGAGCCACGGCCGCCCATTCAGACGGAACCCGGGGATGCGCCCGTTGAGTCTGATCCCGCACCGCCTCAGAGCTGAGATCGGCAGGCCTGGGACCAGAGCAAGGTCACCCCTGCTCGAGTGCCAGGAGGGAGGCAACGGCACCGAGCGCCTCGGACCAGGCGCTGTCCACCGGCCAACTCTCACGCCTGGTCAGACTCAGGGCAATCCCTTTCTCGCCATAGGCAGCCTCGTTGAGGAACACCGGCCAGACCGGTTCAGACTCCAGACCCGGTGGCGGCACGTAGGGAAGGGGTTGCCCCTCTTCCCCCAGAAAAAGCGGATCACCGGGCCACATCGGCTGCCAATCGCGGTGCATCCGTCGCGGGTCAAAGCAGGCCGCCACAGCACCATGGGCATGGCGGGGCAGATCGAGGATGAGGAGATGGCGATGCACCACCAGCTGTCGCGGCAGACGCAGCTGACCGCGGCCCGCCGCCGCCAGGGCCGCCAGCGACGCCTCCACAGCCAGCTGGGTCTGGACGCAGATCGCCGGCACCACCACCCCCTGCGGCACCGGCCCCACCTCCACCACCAGGCCGCAGGGCCAGCGCTCCACCAGAAAACCGCTCTGGTGGGGATCGGCCTCATGCAAATAAACCGGAAGACCCAACGTTCCCTGCAGGGCGGCCGCCAAGGCCAGATCCGGCGGGCGCCGGCCGTAGACCACCAGGCTGTTGCCCATGGCTGCCGTTGTGCTGTGCAGATCGAGCGCCACCAGGCAGGGCTGCGTCCCCTCGGGGCCGTGGCGGCGGATCAGTTCACGGGCCCGCTGCATCTCGTAGGCATCCTCGGCGGGATCGTCCAGCAGGTCCGGCACGAAGCAGCGGTTGAGGTCGCGATCGCGATAGCGGCAGTTCGACGCATGGGCTTCGGGGTTGCCCAGCACCAGCTCCAAGGCCAGTCCACTGCGATCGAGCAGGGCCGGCTGCCGCCGCCAGGCGTCCAGCAACCAGGGGGCATTGCGCTCGTTGCCGTGGGTTCCTGCCACCACCAACACCTGAGCCCTGTCACCACCGCTCATGGGCTGCCTGCACGATCGCTCGCTACCCAGCCTGGCGCAGCGCTGGCCGAGAGTTGGACCTTGCCGCTGCCCTGTCATGCGCCCCCCCGCCCCCGTGGTGCAAGCGGTTCGCCAGGTCTGGGAATGGCAGTGGCGTCAGCTGATGGGCGGTCTGGGGCCGGCCGATGCCGAGGGCAACTACCGGCGTCCGGCCGCCGCCTACGGCCAGCTGCCCCCCCTGCCGCCGCGGGCCGGCGAGGCCGGCAGCCACGTGCTGATCGTGGGCCGCAGCTGCCCCTGGGCCCACCGGGCCTGGCTGGTCTGGACCCTGCGCCAGCTGGACGCCACGATCACGCTGCAGGTGGTGGAACCCGACCGACGGGGAGGGCGCTGGTGCTTTCCAGAACCCTTCGAGGGCTGCTCCACCCTGGCGGAGCTTTACCAGCGCCGTGCCCCTGGCGCCAGCGCAGCGCCGGCCCACGGACCCGCCACGGTGCCCTGCCTCTACAGCCGCACCGAGGGGCGGATCCTGGTGAACGAAAGCGCGGTGCTGATCGAGCTGCTCAATCAATGGCCCGCACCTTCCAGCGCCTGCGATCTGGCTCCGGCGTCGCACTCCAACCTGATCCAGGAGTGGCGAGAGCGGCTGCAGCACAGCGTCAACGATGGCGTGTACCGCTGCGGATTTGCCCGCAACCAGGCGGCCTACGACCGGGCCGAGGCAGCCCTGTTCAGCACCCTCTGCGCCGCGGATGAGGTCCTCGCCGCGGCCGAAGCCAAGCTGCCGCCAGCTGCCGGGAACCCAGGCCCCTGGCTCTGCGGCGGCAGCGAGCCCTCCCTGGCGGACGTGATCCTGTTTCCCACCCTGATCCGCCTGGAGCTCGTCTACGCGCCCCTGTTCGGCTGCAGCCGCCTGCCGCTGTGGCAGTTGCCGGCCCTGTGGCGCTGGCGCCAGCGCTTCTACGGCCTGGCCGGTGTGGCAGCCACCTGCTGGCCGGAGCACTGGCGGGCCGATTACTTCGGCAGCCTGTTTCCGCTGCACCCCTCCGGCATTGTCCCGGCAGGCCCGGCCCTGGCCACACTGGTGAACGGCACCCCAGCCGTTTCCTGCCAGAGGATCGATGCAGAGTCCTGATGCCGTCCACGAGGGCTACTACGGCCCCTACACCATCACGGCCGACGACCGCCGTGAGGTGCTGGGCTATCGGCTCGCCCTCACGGCCGTGGCCATCGGCCAGCTGGGCCTGCTGCTGCAGTGGCGCCAGTGGGGACCGGATCTGGTCTGGCCCTGGCTGCTGGTGATGGCGGCGGGCCTGGGGCTGGCCCTGCGCTGGATTCACATCTATCTGCGGCCCCTGCACCGGGCCCTGCAGGTGTTCTGGCTGCTGGGCTGCCTGGGCGGAATCGCGCTGGCCGCCCAGGCCGGTGCCAGCGCCATGCTGCCGGAGCTGGCACGCCAGCCGCTCTGGATCCTGGCGATCGGCCCCTTCTTCGCGGCCCTGGCCGGGGTGGGCTTCAAGGAGTTCTTCTGCTTCCGGCGGCCCGAAGCCATCGGTGTGACCCTGCTGCTGCCGCTGGCCCTGCTGGGCCGTCTCAGTGGCCTGCTCGATCCCGGCGCCACGGTGGCGCTGCTGGCAACCGAAAGCGCCCTGCTGCTGCTGTTGTGTCTGCGCAAATTCCCGATGCCGGCCGCTGCGGATGTGGGCGACAAGAGCGTGTTCGAGGAGATGGAGCGGCAACGGCAGGCCCCGGCGGCCGACGGCTTGCGAGGCTGAACACCGGCCCGCCCCGCAGCCCACCTGACCCATGAGCCTGATCAGCCTGGTGGATGCCGGCAAGGACTTCGGCATCCGCACCCTGTTCGAGAACCTGACCCTGCATGTGGGGGAGCGGGAGCGGCTCGGGCTGATCGGCCCCAATGGCGCCGGTAAATCCACCCTGCTACGGGTGCTGGCCGGCCTCGAACCCCTGGGCAGCGGCGAGCGGCGCTGCGCCAGCAGAACCCGGGTGGTGCTGGTGGACCAGGACCCCGTCTTCGATCCCGAGAACACCGTGCTCGAGCAGGTCTGGGCAGACTGCGGCGAGAAGGCCGATCTGCTGCTGCGCTACGAGCAGCTCAGCCATGCGGTGGCGGCCAATCCCGAGGACGGCGCGCGGCTGGCTGAGCTCAGCGATCTCCAGGCCCAGCTGGACCGCAGCAACGGCTGGCAGCTGGAACAGCAGTGCCGCGAGGTGCTGCAGCGGCTGGGGCTGGGCGACGGCCACCAGCGGCTCGGGGATCTGTCCGGTGGCTTCCGCCGGCGGGTGGCCCTGGCGGCCGCCCTGGTGGCCGAACCGGACGTGCTGCTGCTCGATGAACCCACCAACCACCTCGATGCCCACGGGGTGGAATGGCTGCAGAGCTATCTGGGCCGCTTCCCCGGCGCCCTGGTGCTCGTCACCCACGACCGCTACGTGCTCGACCGGGTGACCCGGCGGATCGTGGCCGTGGAACAGGGGGAAGCCCGGCCCTACGAGGGCAATTACGCCACCTATCTCAAGCACCGGGCCGAGGAGGAGGCCTCCGAAGCCGCCACGGCCGCGAAATTCAAGGGCACCCTGCGGCGCGAGCTGGCCTGGCTGCGCCAGGGCCCCAAGGCCCGCAGCACCAAGCAGAAGGCCCGCCTGCAGCGCATCGAGGCCCTGCGGGAGACGCCGCCGCGCCAGGGTCGCGGCCAGGTGAGCCTCACCACCAACAGCCGGCGCCTCGGCAAACGGGCGATCACGGCCGAGGATCTGTGCGTGAGCAGCGTCGAAGGGGAGCAGGGCCGCACCCTGCTGCGCCAGTTCAGCTACGACTTCAGCCCCGAAGACCGGGTGGGGATCATCGGTCCGAACGGTGTCGGCAAATCCAGCCTGCTGGAGGTGATCGCCGGTCGGCGCCAGCCCAGCGGCGGCAGCCTGGAGCTGGGCAGCACCGTGAAGCTGGCCTACTTCGATCAGCACAGCGATGTGCTGCTGCAGGCCAGCGCCGACGGCACACCGGCCCTGGAGCGCAAGGTGATCGATGTGGTGAAGGATGCCGCCAGCCGGGTGGACGTGGACGGGGTGGAGCTCAGCGCCTCGCAGCTGCTGGAACGGTTCCTGTTTCCACCGGCCCAGCAGCATCAGCCGGTGCGCAAGCTCTCCGGCGGCGAGCGGCGGCGCCTGCACCTCTGCCGGCTGCTGATCGAAGCGCCGAACGTGCTGCTGCTCGATGAACCCACCAACGACCTCGACGTGCACACCCTCAGCGTGCTGGAGGACTTCCTCGAAGACTTCCGCGGCTGTGTGGTGGTGGTGTCGCACGATCGCTACTTCCTCGATCGCACCGTGGATCGGCTGTTCAGCTTCGAAGACGGCGAGCTGCGGCGTTTCGAGGGGAACTACAGCGCCTACCTCGAGCGCAGAGATCAGAGCGGACGCGGCCAGGCGCCTGCAGACCAATCCCCACCGGAGCCCGTTTCCGCCACTCCAGCGACCCAGGCCGCCGCGGCCCCAGGGACCAGCGCAGCCGCACCGAAGCGGGCCCGCCGCCGCAGCTTCAAGGAGAACCGCGAGCTGGAAGAGCTGGACAGGAATCTGCCCCTCTTCGAGGAACGCCGCCGCGACCTGGAGCAACGCCTCGCCGGGGGCGGTGAGGATTACACCGCCCTGGAGAGCCTCACCCAGGAGCTGGCCGAGCTGATCGAGCGGATCGGAGCGGCGGAGGAGCGCTGGCTAGAGCTGAGCGAGCTGACAGCCTGAGCGGCGACGACGGCGGGGATGGGCCATCTCCAGACCGATCGAACCCGCCGAACCGGTTTCGGCGCCGCGGGGCGGCAAGCCGCAAACCGGGCCGAGGGGTTCCGGCAAACGCCAGGGCTGGGCGCGAACCGGTGCACCAGCAGCCTCAGCCAGCTTCATGGCCGTGGGTTTGTAGTCGTCGGCTCCACGGTGGAGGGCCATCTGATCGCCCATACGGCGCAGATAGAGGTCGTGCGCCCAGGTGACCAGGCCGTGCTCGTAGGCCTCACAGGCCGCCTGCGGCGAGGGGAATCGCTGACTCACCAGGCCACTGGGAGCACACTGCTTCCACTCCAGGATCTCGCCGAAAATGAGGCCCCGCCGCCATTGGCGCTGCTCGGAGAGATAGCAGTGATGCTCCGGGCCATTGATCCAGAACAGGCGACCAGCTTCATCGATGAAATGGCGGCCCAACCGTTGCCTGATGCGTGCCATGCGCGTGCCCTCCACTGGCTACGCCCTTGCTGATAGCCACGCCGAACCAGATCAGCAGCAGCGCACAGAGGCCCACCCATGCCGTGATGGCCCGTAAGGTGGAACCGATGATCTCCGGTGCGCCACGGCCGGCATTTGCATGAACACGATCGACGAGCACATCCAGAAGGATCAGACTGAGCTCGAAGCGGCCCGTGCCTCCGGCGACCTCGCCAAGCTGCGTCACCTCGAGGGCGAACTTCACGATCTGCAGGAATACAAGGAGCACCACCCCGAAGAGAGCAAGGATCCAACCTCCCTGGAGGTGTATTGCGATCTGAACCCTGAAGCCCCCGAATGCCGTGTCTACGACGACTGAGGCTTGTCCAGGCTGAGGCTCATCCAGGCTCAGTCGTCATCCCGGCAAGCAGCATTCCCCCATCCCAGGCTTCTTGATTGGGAGATCTCTCTTCCTGGGGCTGTATTTGCTTTGCTGCCCCACAACGCCTGCCGTTGTGGGGATTGTCTTTGGGAGCGAGCCAGTCAGAGCAGAGCCTCCGCCGTCAGAGTCAGCGCCCCTGCAGCAGCCTCGAGCAAGGCAGCTCAGATGCCGCTCAAACCCAGATCCGAGGCCGCTCAGCCCACGCCCAGTGCCTGCCACACGGCCTGCTTGAGGGGCTCCAGTCCCTGGGCCATCGCCGCCGAGATCGTCAGCACGGGCTGGCCGAGGCGAGCTTCGATCCGCAGGCGCAGCGCCTCCAGCTCCTCGGGATCGAGCAGCTCCAGCTTGTTGAGCACCACCAGCCGCGGCCGTTCCGACAGGCCGTGGCCATAGGCCTTGAGCTCCTCCTCCACCACGGCCAGATCCCGCTCCACATCAGGAGCACCGACATCGACCAGATGGAGGAGCAGGCGGGTGCGCTCGATGTGGCGCAGAAAATCGTGACCCAGACCCGCCCCCTGGGCTGCGCCGGCAATCAGGCCGGGGATGTCAGCAAAGACCGTGCCATCACCGGTGGGCCGGCGCACCACGCCCAGATTGGGCACCAGGGTGGTGAAGGGGTAGTCGGCGATTTTGGGCCGGGCTGCGGACAGCACCGAAATCAGGGTGCTCTTGCCGGCATTGGGCAAGCCGATGATGCCCACTTCCGCCAGCAGCTTGAGCTCGAGCTGCAGCGGCCAATGCTCCCCCTCCTTGCCTTCGGTGAACTTCTCGGGGGCCCGGTTGCGGTTGCTGAGGTAGTGCGCGTTGCCGAGGCCACCGCGGCCACCGGCGGCCACCAACAACTCGTCGCCGGGTTCGGTGAGATCACCCAGCAGGATGCCGGTGCGCAGGTGACGCACTTCGGTGCCACAGGGCACCTTGATCACCAACGGCGATCCACTGGCGCCGGTGGAACGGTTGGGCCCACCACGGCGGCCGTCATCGGCGGCGAACAGCCGCTTGTATTTGAAGTCGAGCAGGGTCTGGAGGTTGCTGTCCGCCACCAGCAGCACATGGCCGCCCCGGCCACCGTCGCCTCCGGATGGCCCACCGGCCGGCACATACTTTTCACGGCGGAAGGCCACGATGCCGTCGCCACCGCGCCCGCCCTGAACGGCAATGCGGGCCTGATCAATGAATTGCAAGGGGGACGGGGAAGGCGAACGACGCTGCCGGAACTCCGCAACCGGGACCTCCGCGATCGACAACCCTAGGATCGCCGGGTCGCAGGGCTGGTTTGGCCGAGGTTCGATTCCAGCAGGTCAGCAAGACCTATCCGCCGCGGCGCGGAGGTGAGCCCGTCTCTGTGCTGCGCCAGCTTGACCTGGCCATCGCCGACGGAGAATTCCTGGTGCTGGTGGGCCCCTCCGGCTGCGGCAAAAGCACCCTGTTGCGGCTGCTGGCGGGCCTGGAGACCCCCAGCGGTGGCGAGATCTATGTGGGCGGCAATCCGGTGAGCCGGCTGCGGCCCGGCCAGCGGGACGTGGCCATGGTGTTCCAGAGCTACGCCCTCTATCCCCACCTGAGCGTGGCGGACAACATCGGCTTCGGTCTGCGGCGCAGCCGCCCTCGCGGTGCGGCCGAGCAGGTGCAGGATGTCCTGCACCGGGCCAGTCGCCAGCTGCCGCCCCTGCTGCGGGTGCCCTCCCAGCGCGAGGAGCGGATCGAACGGCGCATCGCCGAGGTGGCCGAGACCCTGGAGCTGGAGCCGCTGCTGCAGCGTCGTCCCAAGGAGCTCTCCGGCGGCCAGAAGCAGCGGGTGGCCCTGGGGCGGGCGATTGCACGCTCGCCGGCGGTGTTCCTGATGGATGAACCGCTCAGCAATCTCGACGCCAAGCTGCGCACCGGCACCCGCGCCCAGATCGTCGAGCTGCAGCGACGCCTCGGCACCACCACCCTCTATGTGACCCACGATCAGGTGGAGGCCATGACCATGGGCCACCGCATCGCCGTGCTCAACGCCGGCCGGCTGCAACAGCTGGGCACGCCGATGGAGCTCTACCAGTGGCCCTCCAATCTGTTTGTGGCCCAGTTCATCGGCAGCCCGCCGATGAATCTGCTGCCGGTGATCGCCCTGGGCGGGGATCAGGTGCAACTGGGCTCACGCCGCTTTCTGGTGGAGGGGCCGGTCACCCAGGCCCTGGCCGCCCATGCCGAGAGCGCCTCAGCCAGCAGCCTGACCGCTGGGCTGAGGCCGGAACATCTACGGCTGGCCCCCGCCACCAACCGCAACCTGCCGGCCGAGGTGACCCATCTCGAGGCGCTCGGCAACGAGCAACTGATCAGTTGCCGGTTGCAGGAGACCAGCCATCTGGTGCTGTTGCGGGCCGATCCCTCGCAGCACCTGGCTCCGGGCCAGACCATCCACCTGGAGGTGGAGCCGAGCGGCTGGCGGTTCTTCGATGCCTCCGGCGAGGCCCTGCCCATGCCCCTGCCGGTCCCCATGGACCACGAGCCGAAGCTTCCAGACGTCGGACGGATCTGATGGCTCCAGCCTGATCACCCGAGCCCGATCACCGGGGCCAGATCACCGTGCAGCCCTGGCCGCCGTCACCCTGCTCCGCGTCGCCCACCCGCTCCACGTAGGGCACACCGGCCAGCCACTCGCGCAGCCCTCGTTTGAGCCGGCCTGTTCCGATGCCGTGGATCACCCACACCGGGCCATTGGCACCGCGCAGGTGTTCCTCCACCGCAGCCTCGGCTTCATGGACGCGCATCCCCCGCACGTCCACGGTGTTGCCCTCGGTGCGCACATCCGGCCCGCGGCTGGCGGGCGAGCGGCGGCTGCGGATCTGCACCACGGCAGCGGCAGGCTCCGGCAGGGTGGGTTTCTCGCCATGCAACCCCTCGATCGCCGTCAGATCGACGGTGAGCCGCAGCACACCGCAGCGCACGTTGAGTTCGCGGCCATCGCCTGAGATGGCCAGCACTTCGGCGGCCTTGCCCAGGGCCAGGAGCCGCACCCGATCGCCCACCATGGGCTGCCAGCCGCGATGGTCACGCCGCTCGGGCTGGGGCCGGTGCTGCCGCTCCAGGGTCTTGAGCCGCTGCCCCGCCTGGCGGGCCGTTTCCCCCAGGCTGGCCGCAGAACCACCGCCATCGCGGGCCGCCCCCTGCCGCAGCCGGCGAATGATGCGGCGCACCTCCTTCTGGCCGTCGCGAATCGAGTGCTCCAGCTCCAGCCGCCGCCGCTCCTGCAGCTCGGCGGTCTGCTCCTTCTGCTGCTGCCAGCGCAGCAGCAGCTCCTCATGCAGCAGCTCGGTGCGGGCCAGCAGGGCCGCCGCCTCTTCCGCCGCCAGCTGCTGACGCTGGCGCTCATCCTCGAGACCTTCGATCACCCGGTTCACCTCGCCTTCACCGGCCGGCTCGAGCTGGGCCGCCGCAGCCTGCACCACCGCAGGCTCCAGACCCAGACGGGTGGCGATCGCCAGGGCATTGCTGCGCCCCGGGATGCCCCATTGCAGCCGGTAGGTGGGCGAGAGGGTCTCCACGTCGAAGGCCACCGAGGCGTTCTCGAAGCGCGGATCGCCGTATTTGAGGGCCTTGAGCTCACCGAAGTGGGTGGTGGCGATCGTGAGCCGGGCCCGATCCGCCAGATGCTTGAGCAGCGCCGCCGCCAGGGCCGACCCCTCCTGCGGATCGGTGCCGGCCCCCACCTCATCGAGCAACACCAGCGAAGCGCCCGCATCCTCGGGGCCGAGGGCCGCGAGGATGCGGGCGATACGGCGGATGTGGCCACTGAAGGTGGAGAGGCTCTGCTGCAGCGACTGCTCATCGCCGATGTCGGCCAGCACCTGGGCGCACCAGGGAAACCGGGGAGTGCCGGAGCAGGGCAGAAACAGACCGGCTCGCGCCATCAGGGCCGCCAGCCCCACGCTTTTGAGCGTCACCGTTTTGCCGCCGGTGTTGGGGCCGGTGATCGCCACGACGCGCAGATCGTTGCCCACGGTGAGGCTCACCGGCACCACCGGCGCGCCAGCCTCGCGCCGCTCCTGCCAGAGCAGCAGGGGGTGGCGCAGCTCACGCAGCTCGAAGGCCGCTTCTGGATCCTCGAGCAGCTGGGGCCGCACCGCCCCGAGCCAGGCGCCATACCGGGCGCGGGCCAGGGCGGCATCCAGCTGGACGAGCACCGCCTGGAGGTGCTGCAACGCCGCAGCTTCCTCGGCCACCGCTGCGCTGAGCTGCCGCAACACCTCCCGCTCCAGGTCCCGTTCCTGACCCTCCAGCTCGCGGATGCGGTTGCCGAGGGCCACCACGGCCTGGGGTTCCAGGAACACCGTCTGACCCGAGGCGGAGCTGTCATGCACCAGGCCGGGCAACTGGCTGGCCGCACCGGCCTTCACGGCCAGCACGGGCCGACCGTTGCGCTCGCTGATCACCGTGTCCTGCAGGAGAGCGGCATGGCGCCGCAGCAGATCCTGAAGTCGCTCGCGCCGCTCGCCACGCACCCCCTGCAGCTGGCGTCGCAGACCGGTCAGGGGGGGACTGGCCCGATCCGCCACCCGGCCACCCTCCTCCAGGCAGAAATGCAGGCGCTGCTCCAGCTCGGGCAGGGTGCGCAGCCCCGCCACCAGAGCCGAGCTGGTGGGCCGCAGCTCCGGATCCTCGATCTGCCGCCGCAGGCGCCTGGCCGCCGCCAGGGTGGAGGCCACCAGCAGCAGGGATTCGCCATCGGCGGTGCCCTCCTTGGCGCAGAGCAGCACGGTGGCGGCGATGTCACCAACCCCCTGAAAACTGAGCCCACCCTCCACAAGACCATCGAGGCCGAGCAACTCGGTGGTTTCTGCCAGCAGACTCTGACTGGCGGCGCAGCTCGGCGCCAGGGGCAGATCGAGGCAATGGCTGCGGCCGGCCGCCGTGCTGGCGAAGCTGGCGACATGGCCGGCCAGGCGCGGCCACTCCAGCAGCTCAAGCGTGTCGTGCTGCACCGCCGACTGGGGCGCACTGGGGGACTGGATCAACTGCACTCAGCCGCCAGCGGCGGCACGGGAATCGGGGCCTGGCCCGGCACGTTGGAGGGGATGCCGGCGGCTGGCTCGTAGAGCATCTCCAGCCAGTTGCCCTCGGAATCCTGAAAGTAGAAGGACGCCGTGCCGTCGCGGTGGTCATGCACCGGCCCCACCGGATGACCGGCCGCCGCCAGGCGGGCATGGGCCTCCTCCACCTCGCAGCGCTCACAGAAGTGGAAGGCGACGTGGGGACCGGCCGCCTTGTAGCTGGGGCTCAGCAGGGCAATGCCGTCGCCATTGCGGGGGTTCTGGAGATAGGCCCAGTCGTCGGCCTCCCAGGTGAGCCGAAAACCAAGCGAGCCATAGAACGCCGTGGCACGGTCCATGTCCTGCACCCTCAGGGCCACGTGACCAAGTCGGTGGGTTGCAGGCCGGGGGGCAGACATGGCGATGGGTGCCTCGGCCTCCATTGTCCGCTTTACCGGGCAACACTGAGACCTCGTCCCAGCGCCTCAGCCCGTGACCCCAGCTCAGTCGGGTCAACCCAGCAGCTTCTGGCTCACCAACCGAGGGGTGGTGGCGACCGGGTTCCTGGTTCTGGAGCTGGTGTTCTTCGCCACCGACTCGGTGGGCGTACCCGCCCACGCCTATGTGAGTGGCGACGTGGGAGGAACGCCCTACCTCGCCGGCTGGTTCAGCCACGCCTTCCTGATTCCGGCCGCGCTGATCATGCCGCTGCTCGGCAGCCTGCGGGAGCGGGTGGGGGCCAAAGCGATCGCGACCGTGGGTCCAGGGCTGTTCGGCGTGGCCTGCCTGATCAGCGCCATGGCCACCGATCCCCAGCTGTTCATCGCCATGCGCGTCCTGCAGGGACTGGGGGCCGGCGTGATCCCAGCAGCCGCCGGCGGCTATCTGGGCGGCCAGCTGGGGGAGAAATACACGCCGATGGGTAAAGGACTGGTGGCGTTGGCGCTGGTCACCGGCTCCAGTGCCGGCATCCCCTTTTCCGGTTTCATCACCTGGTATTTCAGCTGGCGGGTGCTGTATGGGGTGCTGGGCCTCACCGCCCTGGTGGCGGTGGCCGTGATCGCCCGGCTGATGCCAGCCACCCCAGGCAACCCGCAGGCTGAGATCGACTGGCTTGGTTATGGGCTGATGGCCGGCGGCTTCGGTCTGCTGGCGGTGTCACTTGTGGTGGGCAACCAGCAGGAGTGGTTCCAGAGCAGCACCTATGTGGTGATGCTCTGGAGCGCCCTGCTGCTGATCGGCCTGTTTGCCTGGAGGGCGGTGGCGGTACCGAAGCTGATCAACCTGCGCATCTTCCAGGACATCAACTACTGCATCAGCGTCGTGAACCTGAGCTCGGTAATGTTCTTCCTGTTCATGATGTTCGCCATCGTGCCCCGCTTTCTCACGGTGGCGCTGGGCAACACGATCGCAACTTACTCCTGGTCCTTTGTGCCATTTGTGGGTACCGCGGTACTCACAGCCGTGATGGTGACCCCGGGGGTCAGCCCCCATCTGATCGCTGCCCGGATTCCGGCCAAGAAGAAGCTCTGCGCGACCGCGATCCTGCTGTTTGCCCTCACGGCCCTGTGGATGGCCCACACCAGCGCCCAGCAGAACAACGCCAATCTGACGATTCAGCTGATGGCCGTAGGGACGTGCTTCGCGCTGATCAACTGCCTGGAAATCCAGATGTCGTTTTCCACCATGGCGCCCGAGCTGATGACCAGCGCCAGCTCGGTGCTGTTCTTCTGCGCCAACATCTCGAAGGCGCTTTCGGGAGGCGTGAGTGCCGCCATCCTCACCGTCACCAGCCAGGGCAGCTGGGATCGATTCCGTGAACGAATCAGCAGCACCAGTCCAGCGATGGAGGCCTTTCAACAACCCCTGAGCGGCCACTCAGCGGGCATCAGTGGCGACACCTGGTCGCAGGGCTCCCTGGAACTGATCAACAAGGCAACCGCTCAACAGGTTGAAGTGGTGGCGTTCATCAACATCGCCACCCTGGTGGGCCTGGCGCTGCTGGCGTTGTGCGCCCTGCCGCTGCTGCACCGCAGCCCAGGTCCGAGGCGCTGAGCCCGCAGCCACCGCCGCAACTCCTGGCAATCAAGCGCCCTAAGCTCCATGTGATTGACCTGCCTAAGGGGCACGCATGAGCGCTACGGCCCTCAACCCAGGCGAAGCCCCTGGGGCTCCAGCTCCGCCCCCTGCTCCCCCCGGCAAACGGGGTCGCGGGCGCACACTCTGGATCGCCGGCGGTGCCGTCGCGCTGGTGGGGGCGGGGCTGACGGGCTATTTCGTTCGCAATCATTATTTCCCTAGTACCAACGACGCCTACGTGCATGCCTACACCGTGACGGTGTCGCCCTACGTGGAGGGCTATATCAAGACCATCCAGGCTGAGCCCAACGCCTTCGTGAAGAAGGGCCAGCTGCTCTACGAGATCGTGCCGCTGCCCTTTCAGCTCAGCGTGGCTCAGCAGCAGCACCAGGTGGAGGCAGCGATTGCCCAGAAATCCTCCCTGGAGGATCAACTGCTCAAGGCTCGCCAAGCCCTGAAAGATCAGCAGGCAAGCCAGTGGCTCATCGACCTCAACCAGCAACGCTATGCCTACCTCCAGCAACAGCAGGTGGTAGCCCTGGAGAAAGAGCAGGAATTCGAAAGCGCCAAGCTGGAGGCCAAAGCCAAAGTCAAAAGCGCAACAATCGAAATCTCAAGACTGCAGAAACAGATCAGCGAGCAAGACGCCAATATTCGCGCCATGCGGGCTGCGGTTGGCACTGCGAAAGTGAATCTCAATTACACGCGCTACTACGCACCCATGGATGCCTACGTGAGCAATAGTTTCAGTATTCGCGCGGGGCAATACGTCAAGCCAGGCCAGGCCATGTTCAAGCTGATCGACAACACCCACTGGTGGGTGGACGCCAACTTCATGGAGTCGCAGATCGGTCGAATCCGCGATGGCATGCCCGCCACGATCAGCCTGGACATGTATCCCGGCACTACCTTTTCAGGCAAGGTGATCAACATCAGCCAGGGCAGCGGTGCCTACGACTCCCTGCTGCCACCCCAGAACGCCACAGGCAACTGGGTGAAGGTGCCCCAACGTTTTCCTGTGCGCATCCGCCTCGAGCAGAACACACAACATCCGCTGCGGGCGGGCGCCACGGCCCATGCCACGGTGAATACGCTCTGAGGCTTACTGGGGCAGGGTGATCGGCAGCTCTACAGGCTGATCGGGCCGGGAGGGCACCGGCAGGAGCTCACGCAGCAACTGCGCGTAACTGAGGTTGGCCAGGGTCATCGCCTCGGCCCGCTGTTCCATGGCCGTGGTGAGGGAGCGAATCGTGTCGGCAAGGTCGGTGTAGTCAGCCAGTCCAAATTCATAACGAGCCCTGGAATCGCGGTAGGCCTCGCGGGCGGCCCGGAAGGAGGCATTGGCGGCGATGATCTGGCTGAGAGCCGCACGATGGCCGTAGTAGGCGGCTTCCAGCCGCTGTCGAATGGCATTGCGCTCAGCGGCCTCGGCCTGGGCGGTGCGATCCGCCGCGGCCCGGGAAGCCTGCACCGCGCCGGTTGTGATACCGGCATCAAACAGTCGCCAGTTGAGCAGCACACCGGCGGCCCAGTCGCCACCCTGGGAGTTCAGACCAGGGATGAAGGCCGGCCCCTTGCAGCAGCCGTTGAGATCGATCACCGGAGAGGTGCTCTGGGCCACCTGATACCCGCCCGTGGCGAACAGCGACACCCGCGGCAACAGCTCGGCGGCGGAACGATCCGCCTGCCGCTGCAAAGCGGTGCGTGCAGCCTGCAGGGCCTGCAACTGGGGATTGTCCTGAAACCCGCGAACAATCGTCTGCTCCAGATCCAGCGGCCAGGGGGGCTGCAATCGCACTGCCTGCCTGGCCACCAACGTGACATCGAAGGGCACATTCACCAGGTTGCTCAACCGGCGCTGGCTGCTGAATCTCAGGGCCTCGGCCTGCTCCAGCCGGAAGCGGTCCTGCTGGAGCAACGCTTCAGCCCGCAACAGATCAACCCGCGGCACCAGAGCGGCCGTTTTCATCGCCAGAACCTGATCACGGATCACCGTGTCGTTGTCTACAACGACCTGACGGATGCGCCGGAGCTGATCGGCCAGCTGCAGGCGGTAATACGCCTCGCTCACATCCAGCTGCAGCTGACGCAGCCGGTTGGCGTAGGTGTGCTGCGACTCCTGCAGATCCGCCTTCACCTGGGCGAGGGCTGCGCTGCGTTCGAAACTGACCAGCTCGTAATCGAGCCGCAGCTGGGCAAAGCCTTCACCGATGTTGGTCTGATAACGGTTCGAGCTACCGGTGGGCACCGCAAAGGCCGAATTGACGCCGTAGCCCTCTACACCAAGATTGCCCTTCCAGGCCCAGTTGCTGCCAGCCTGCTGGCTGTAACCGCCACCCAGGGCGAGGCCCAGGATCGGATAGAAACGGCCACGTACAGAGAGCAGCCAGCCCTGCTGTTCGTTCACACGAGCGATCTGTTGCTGCAGCACCGGATCGTTCTGCACCGCCAGGGCGATCGCCTGCTGCAGATCCAGCCGCAGGCTCTCACGGATCGCCACGGCGCTGGGCTCGTCGGGCAAGGCGCCCGCTGCGGGCGCCGGCAATCGACGTAGCAACTCCGCGGTCTCAACCGGTGACGGCGCCGCAGACTCGGCATCGGCAGGCCAGGCCTGATCGAGGCGGTCAAGATCTCGGGCGTAGGCCTCGAAGCTGCGCAGCAGGGGCCTGAGGGCTGGCGGCGTGGCTTCCGCCAGAGCCGCGGGCGCAGGAAGTACCACGCCCGCCAGCAGCGCTGCCGCCAGAGGCGCCATCAAACGGTGCACAGGCACAAGCATGGACTGGCGGCAGAAGCTTGAGCGCGCCAACCCTATAAGCGGCAGGCATGATGAAACAGCACAGATACCAGCTTCAGCCCTGGCGCAGCCAGGCCGCCGCATCACAGGCGTGATAGGTGAGGATCAGATCGGCACCGGCCCGCTTGAAGCAGAGCAGGGTTTCCAGCACCACGGCCCGCTCGTCGATCCAGCCCCGCTCCGCCGCCGCCTTGACCATGGCGTATTCGCCGCTCACGTTGTAAGCGGCGATCGGCAGTTCGGTTTCGCCCCGCAGCCGATGGATGATGTCCAAATAGGCCAGGCCGGGCTTCACCATGAGGATGTCGGCGCCTTCCTGCTCATCAAGCAGGGCTTCGGTGAGGGATTCACGGCCATTGGCCGGGTCCATCTGATAGGTGCTTTTATCCTTGGGAATCGGCTTGCTGTTGGTGGCGCGGGGCGCCGAATCGAGCGCCTCGCGGAAGGGGCCGTAGTAGGCGGAGGCGTACTTGGCGGTGTAGCTGATGATCCCCACATGCTCGAAGCCCCCCTCATCGAGGGCCTCGCGGATCGCACCCACGCGGCCATCCATCATGTCGCTGGGGCCGATCAGGTCGGCGCCGGCGCGGGCCTGGGCCACGGCCTGGCGGCAGAGGATCGAGACGGTCTCGTCGTTGAGCACCACCCCCTCGGCGCTGACGATGCCGTCATGGCCGTCGCAGGAATAGGGATCCAGGGCCACGTCCGTCATGATCGTCATGCCGGGGTGCACCTCCTTCAGCCGGCGGATGGCGCGAGGGATCAGGCCGTGCTCGTTGAAGCACTCGGCGCCGTCCTCGGTCTTGAGGCCATCGGCCACCTTGGGGAAGAGCACCACGCAGCGGATGCCCAGATCCCAGGCGCGGCCCACCTCCTGCACCAGACCCTCCAGGCTCCAACGCTGGCAGCCGGGCATGGCGCCGATCGGCTCGTTGGTCGCCCCCTCATGCACGAACAGGGGATAGATGAAATCAGCCGCTGCCAGATGGTGCTCACGCACCAGGGCCCGCAGCGCAGGGGTGCGGCGCAGCCGGCGGGGGCGGTAGGAGAGCTCCATGGACGGAAACGGGCTGGCCGGATCCTACGGATCAGGGATCTGCACCACTGCCGTGGTGGAACCCTCAGAGCTTCGCCGACTGGATCCAGCCGCTGCGGGGATCGGCACTGCGGGCCTGCCGCAACTGCTCCAGCAAGCTGCGCTCCTCGGGGCTGAGCGCCTCAGGAAGCTTGAGTACGGGTGTGAGCAGCAGGTCACCGCGCCCCCCCTTCACCGGCCAGCCCTTGCCCTTGAGGCGGAGGCTGCGGCCCAGGGTCATGCCGGGTGGCACCTGGACGGCAGCCTCGCCATCGGGCGTGGCCACGCGCACCTCACCGCCGAGGGCCAACTCATCGAGGCTGAGGGGCAGCTCGGCCCGCAACTGATCCCCATCCAGTTTCCAGACGGGATGCTCCTGCAGCTGGAGCTGCAGGTAGAGATCGCCGCGGCGCCCCGTACCGGGCTGGAGATTGCCCTTGCCCTTGAGGCGCAGCCGGCTACCGGCCTTCACACCGGCAGGAATACGCACCTGGACCCGCTCCTCGTTCACCGCGAGGGTGCGTTCGCAGCCGCGAAAGGCCTCGCTGTAGGTGAGATTGAGGCTGGCTTCAGCATCGAGATTGGCGGCGCCGCCCCGGGCCGTGGCAGCACCGGGGCCAGGAAAGCCACCCCCGAAGCCTCCGGGGAAACCGGAGCCGAACCCGAAACCTCCCGGCGCCCCGCCGGAACCGCCAAAGCGACCGAGCAGATCGTTGATGAAGTCGTCGAAATTGCCGTAACGGCCGAAGTCGACATCCATGCCGGGCCCACCGCCCCCTGCGGGCCCTCCCACCTGGCTCCAGTACTGACCGAACTGCTCGTAGCGCCGCCGCTTGTCGGGATCGGAGAGCACTTCATAGGCCTCACTCACCTCCTTGAAGCGAGCCTCTGCGCTCTTGTCTCCGGGATTCACATCCGGGTGGTACTGCCGTGCCAGCCGCCGAAAGGCCTTCTTGATGGTGTCGGCATCGGCACCGCGCTCCACGCCCAGAACCTTGAAGTAGTCGCGGTAGCCGTTGGCATTCATCGCAGCGCAGGCAAGTCGGAACAACGGCCGGCCCCAGTGTCTCAGCCACAGCCCATGCTGTGCGGCCTCTGGGTGGGCGGAAGGCCGAACGCGAGTCCTGTGCATGGGAGGCCACCGTTCCTAAGCTCGTGCAAGCCCAGGTTTCGTCCATGTTTTCTCGCGGCACCCTGCGCTCCGGACTGCTGGTCGGCCTCAGCACCGTGCTGGTGGGCATGGCCAGTGCCGGCAGCGCTCCCTCCGGCAAGGCCAGCACCACCCCCAGCCTTGGCGAGGCCCTTTACGCTTCGACCGCCGAACAGAAGGCCCTCACCGAACACCTGCGTGCCAAGGGCGTTCTGTTCTACGGCGCCTGGTGGTGTCCGGCCTGCTTCAAACAGAAGAGCCTCTTCGGCAAGGAAGCCGGCAATCGCCTGCCCTATGTGGAGTGCGACAAAGACGATGCCGGCCGTCAGCGCTGCATCAACGCCAAGATCCGTGCCTTCCCCACCTGGGAGATGGCTGGCAAGCGGCTTGAGGGCGTGCAGACGATCGAGCAATTGAAGCTGTGGAGCGGCTACGGCCGTTGAGGAACCTCAGAGGCCGCTGACGCCCTTCAACCCCAGGAATCCTGCAAAGCCAAAACACAGAACCGCCTGGATCTGGCGCTGACGCTGCGCCATCCAGGGCGCCATTCGATCGAGTGCTCGGCGGCCACGGGCGCCCCAGAGCCACACCAGAGCCGGTGGAGCCAGGGCGGGCAGCAGGGTGATCAGGGCCATCAGACTCACCAGCAACACTTCGGTCGGGAGTGGCGGCTGGGCGCGGGCCAGATCCTGCAGTGCTGGCAGAAACAACACCAGCGAGGTGAGGTTGGTGGCCATGCTGCCGGTTCCGATCAGCAGACCTCGGCTGAAGCTGGTGGGGGCCGGCTGCCCAGCAGCCTCAGAGGAATGGATGAGGCGTCCCTGCTGAATGGCGAGGCCCAGGGTCAACAACAGCAGCGCCAGCACGAGGTGCACCACCGCAGCCACGGGGTCAGGCCCGGGCGTACGGGGCGGCAGGGCATGGCCAAGCAATAATCCGGCCAGGGTCCAGCCAGCCACCACCAGGGTGGCGCCAACAGCGAAACCCCAGCTGGGGCCCAGGCCTTGCGTGCTTCGGCCCAGGAGCATCACCTGCAGGATCAGCACCAATGGGCTCACTGCCGCCCCCACCGCAAGGGGCAGAAGTTCAACGAGCAGGGAGAAGGACACCATCAACCCGGCAACAGGGGCATGGACGGTCGGCTCAAGGGGCTGTGCGCGGTGGTGGCAGGGCGATGGAGGGGACTCCGGGGCCCAGCCGATGGCGGATTCGATCTTGCTCCCAGAAGCTGACGGCCGTCTGAGTCCAGCAACAGAGCAAAGCCTTAGGGTTCGTTGACCTCAGCCCACTCTCCGACATGGGCCGCCAACTCTGGGTGCTGCTGTTGCTGGCGACCTTGGGACTGGTGCTGCTCCTGCCCTTCCCAGCCCGGCTTGCCGCCCAGCCGTCCACCGCAGGCGGTCCCAGCGAGATCCGGGGGGTCTGGATCACCGCCAACGACATGGGAGTGATGCGGGACCGGGAGCGGATGCGACAGACGGTGGCCCAGCTGGCGGAGCTGAATTTCAACACCCTCTATCCGGTGGTCTGGAACTCCGGCTTCGCCTATTACCCCAGCCGCGTCTCGGAGGATCGCGGCCTGCAGACCTTCACCTACCGCGGGCTGCAGGGCCAGGACATCCTCGCCGAGTTGATCGAGACCGCCCACTCCCATGGCCTTCTGGTGGTGCCCTGGTTCGAGTTCGGCTTCATGACACCACCCGATTCACTCCTGGCCCGGCGGCATCCCGGCTGGCTGACCCGCACACAGGACGGCGGCCTCACCTCGATCAGCGCCGCCGGAAAAGTGTCCTGGCTCAATCCCTTCCGCCCCGAGGTGCAGGAGCTGATCACCGATCTGGTGCTGGAAATCATGGGCCAGTACGACGCGGACGGCATCCAGTTCGACGACCACATGAGCCTGCCGAGGGACTTCGGCTACGACCCCTTCACGCTGGCGCTGTACGAAAAGGAGACCAGGAAGCCGAACTCAAAGGCACCCTCCACGGCATCAGCACCTCCCACTCCACAGGATCCTGCCTGGCTGAAATGGCGGGCGGACAAGATCACGGCTTTCATGGGCCAGCTGCGGAAGGCGGTGGAGGCTCGCCGACCAGGGGCAATCTTCTCTGTGTCGCCGAATTACTACGACTTTGCTTACAAGCTGCAGCTGCAGGACTGGCTCACCTGGGTGAGACGCGACATCGCAGACGAGATCCTGATCCAGATCTATCGCCCCGATGTCGAAAGCTTTCTACCCCATCTCAGCCGGGTGGAGGTACAGGAAACCCTGCAGAAGATCCCCACCGGCATCGGCATCATGAGCGGTCAGCGCACCAGACCCGCACCGATGGACTTGATCCAGTCCCAGGTGCTGGCCGCCAGGGAACGGCAGCTGGGGGTTGCTTTCTTTTATCTCGAAAGCCTCTGGGAGCAAAGCGGCGAACCGCGGGAGGCGCGGCTGGAGGGCCTGCGGCAGCTCTTCCCCACCCCAGCTCCGCGACAGCGACGGGCCCGCTCGTCGCCGCTTTCGCAGCCGGCAGCCCCGACAAGCCTCCCGAACCAACCTGGAACACCACCTCCAGTCACGCCAGTTCCCGGAACAGCAGGCCCAGGCAATGCACTGCCGGCGAGACCCCTGCCTTTGCCACCTCCCCTGCCGAGCCTGCCGGGAGCCTTCGCTCCACACGCTGCCCCGCCTCAGCCCACCACTGCATTCTCCGCAGTGCTGCAGGAGGCCTGAACAGGTTGCGTGAACACGCACCAAACCTGGATCAGGGAAGGATAGACAAGGTCTCCCGGATTGGATCGACGACTTGAGGGACACAATCCCATCCCAAGTCAGAAGGCCACATGATCAGCTTCACTTTAACCAGTTGCACTTTAATCAGCTGCACGCTGACCCAAGCAAGCTGAACGTTTGAACTACAACTTTAGAATCTGTGCTTACAATAATTTCTGACAACATCCTCCCGGCATCGTTTCTACCATGCGCATCGCCATTTCAGGCTCCCACTCACTGGGGAAATCCACCGTGGTCAGCGACTGGGCCGCCACCCATCCATCCTTTCACAAGGAAGAAGAACCATACCGGGCACTGGGACTGCACGGCCCCTACGAGATACTGTTTCGCGAGAACTCGACACGATTGCAAAATGGAATTCAGATGTACTACAACATCTCCCGGATTCACCGCTACTCAAGCCCTTCGGATAACGTCATATTCGATCGCGCACCCGTCGACTACCTAGCCTACTCACAATACACCGCAAACCAACAAACAACCGACATTGACGATGAATTTGTCGCCTCAATGATTCCTCCCGCAAGGGAGTCTCTGGACCACCTCGACATTCTTGCATTCGTACCGAAGTCTGACGCCTGGCCTGTGGCGATGGAAGAAGATGGCATCCGACCGGTGGATCATGCCTACCGTGATGATGTTGATGCCATCTTCAAGCAGATCTATCGCGAAGGGCGCTTCAATGTCATGCCGACCCAACAGGCTCCAATATTGATCGAGCTGGTTGGACCAGCAGAGCAACGACTTCATCAACTGCAGAACGCCATCCTCGAGCTTCAGCAACGCACCAAGCTCGCCGGATAAAGACGTGCGGCAGAGCCTCCGAGTCGGCAGGCTCACCTGACGATCGGGCAAATACAAGACCAGTCCCGCCCCTGGACAACAGCGCTACAGCCATACTGTTCTGGATTCATTTCCGGGCTTCTTCGTTGTTCCAGTCGTCACGTTTGAGCAGGAGGGCTGGTGTGATCACGCGCAGAAAAATCTCCATCGACCACAAAGCCATGCCAACCGAGGCCAGGTTGATCAGCCAGCCGAACACGATGAGAAGAGGGAGAATCGGCAGCGTGTCTGGTGACATCCGGGCGATGGCGAGATCCAGGCAGCCATCGAGAACTGCAAAGACTGAGGCCAGAAACATCAGGATGGAAGCTCGGTATGCGGCGGCGGCACCGATGCGGGAGGCTGTGTTGACGCTGAGCAGCAAGCGGGCCACATTGACCTGAAAGTTGCCCACCACAAACAGCACCGCAAATGTGCTGAAGGTAGTGAGCTGGCGCAGTTGTGTGATCTCGCGACCCTCGATGATGAGATAAAGAGCTGCGAGAGCCCAGATCATGAACCTTGACAAGTTGGTGAGGGGCCACAGCCTCGTAGGGACACTGGCGTCTCCCTACGCCGGCATGCTGATCGAGAATGGGATCGGGGTCTTGCTTCCCAGACGGATCAAAGATCTCGAGCAGACGCAATCGGGCGGGCACTCGCGCATCGATGAGCATCTGCGCAGGATTCAGGCTCTGGGCTGTGCCCTCCTGACGCCGCGGTTACTCCGCATCGAGCAGCTCGGCCAGCGGTACGAACGTGTAGCCGAGCCGTTGCAGGTCGGGAATGATCCGGCGCAGGGCTCGGAGGGTTCGCCCACTCAAGGCCGGCGTGTCTTGCAGCACCAGGATTCCGCCGGGATGGGCATTGATCCGCACGAACCAGCGCACGAAACCCAGCGGTGGCCGCGCAGCCACTCCACCATCGGCCGGTGAAACCATCCCTGTCCGGGGCGGCACCAGCGCCAGGTGAGCCGTTCCGGCAGAGCGGCCCGCTCGATGGTGAGGGCCAATCGGCTGCGATCCGCCGCTCCGCAGAACACCACATCCGGATGGCGCCGGGCCAGCACGGTGCGGATCAGCAGGGAGGGCAGCAGCAGCCCGAACACCACCAGATCCAGCAGCAGCAGCAGGGAGATCCCATCCACCGGGGTTCTCGTCCATGGCCCCCCATCCTCGGGCCCGTTCTCCCTCGCCACCCAAGCGATCAGACTTCCTACGATCCCCCGATCGGTTTCCTGGCGATGGGCTCCTCTTGCTCCCCGGATCCTCTGACCAAACACCCAATCAGGGTTCTGGCAAGCGTTTCCTCCCTGGCCACCATCGCTCTGGCGACGGCCCTCGGGCTACCGGCCCCGACCCGTGCGGACACCACCCCGGATCCGGCACGGGTCGTAGCCCAGGCCCCCGCACCTGCCATCACGATGCAGCAGGCCATCAACACAGCCACTGCGGCCGTCCCCGGGGGACGGGTGATCGAGATCGACCTCGACCGGGAGAAGGGCCGCGTGATCTGGGAGGCCCTGGTGGAGAGCTCAACGGGCCGCTTCGAGATCTATGTGGACGCCACCACCGGACAGATCCTCAAGAAAGAACGCGACGACTGACGGTCCGCATCACAGTCTTCTCGGCGCTGGGCAACTTCCGTTGGCTGATCCAGAGAAGGAGCTCATGGCCGTCAACGGTGGCATGGCTCTGCTGGCCGGCGGCGACACGATCCATCGCCATGAGCATTGAAGGCGCCCTCGCGATGCTGCAGCAACAGGAGCGCTGGCTGATGCAGCTGCGCGACGAGAGCCCCGGCATCGTGGCGCCCTGCTGCTGGAGGAGATCAGCTGGCAACCCCAGGTCTTGCATGACGCCATGGAGCACCGCATCCATCGGCGCACAGCCCATGTCTTTCATGCCGAGCTGTCAGTGCCGTTGCAACAGCTGCACCTACAGGAGGGCCAGGACATGGCGCAAGTGACAGCAGAGGAGCTGCTGTCGGGATCGATCTGGAGCGCCCGTCTTGGCAGCCGCCGCCCGCTGGCCGATGGGCTGTTGGAGGTGATGCAGGATCTACTCGGAGATACGCCCCCTGCTGGAGAGGCTGGGGCAAGGTGAATACAACAGAAGCCCGGAGCTTGGCCCCCGGGGGATTGTCGGCTCTGCCGTGATCGTTCGATCTGAGAGTCTTGGATTGTGGGCGGAGTTGCAGACGCTGGCAGCTGGGGCCGGGGTTTCAGTGGGGTTTCCCATGGGGTCCCGGCTGAATGCCCAGGGACTGCAGACAGGCACGACCCAGCTGCTCCCGGTTGGAAGTCACCTGAGGGCCATCGGGCTGTGGCACCACAGATGAGCCACTGGAGCGAATCCGCTCAACACCAACGGTTGCTGGAGCCCACCATGAATCATGGGCCCGCGAATCCCTCACAACAGGGTGGGCTTCTCTTCCGCCAAGATGTGGAGCAAGCCAATGCCCACTCTCCATGCCGCTGCGTGCATGTCACTTGCGCGTTCCGGCACCGCGCCGGTTGCGTGTTCCGCTGGCGATGGGGCTGATGGCGCTCTCGCTCACCAGCTGTTCTGAACCGCCACGAGCGCAACAGGGCGGCCCGCTGCCGGTGCAGACAGAACCGGCCCAGCTGGCAACCTTCAGAACCAGCGTTGAGACGGTGAGCAGCCTCGAGGCCCTGGATCTGGTCCAGCTTTCCGCCCAGGAGGACGGCAGGATCGTGAACATCCTGGTGAGCCAGGGCAGCCAGGTGCAACAGGGTGACCTGCTGCTGGTGCTGGATCAGGAGCAACAGAAGGCCGATGTGGTCAACCTGCGGGACAAGGCCGCGACGGACCAGCTCAACTACGAGCGCTACGAATCGCTCGTCCGCCAAGGGGCCGCCAGCCAGATCCAGCGGGACCAGTTTCGCCAGGAGGCGATCGCCTCCAGGGAGGCCCTCAACGCCAGGGAGGCCGATCGCCGCTACCGCAACATCCGCGCCCCGATCAGCGGCATCGTCGCCGACCTGCAGGTGAAGCAGGGTGACGTGATCGAGAGCGGTGACCCCTTCACAAAAATCGTGAGCAACGACCGGTTGATGGTCAGGATCGAGGTGCCATCGGTCTACGCGGAGCGGGTGCGGATCGGCCAGAGCGTGCTGCTGACCGATCCGGCCACCGACCGGCCCCTGGCCAGTGGCCAGGTGGAATCGATCGATCCGGTCGTCGGCGACAGCCAAACACTGCTGGCCAAGGCCGAGTTCGACAATCGGGGAGGCCGATTACGCAACGGCGTCAAGGTCCGCACCCAATTGGTGCTGGAGCAGAGCCAGCAACTCTCGGTACCGTTCAAGGCCGTGCAGCAGCTCGCCGGCCAGAGCTTTGTGTTCATCCCCGGCAGCCTTGCCCAGCTGCGCGCCAATCCCGACAGGGCCGACCTGGCCGCTCTCGCCCAGTTGCCGGCCACCACGCGCGTCGCCCTGCAGCGTCCTGTGGTTCTCGGGCCACTGCAGAACGACCGCTTTCCGGTACTCAGCGGCCTGAGCCCCGGCGAGGCCGTGATCACCTCGAACCTGATCAACCTCCGCCACGGCCTGCCGATCAAGCCCAGGCCCTGAACCGCCAGCTGCCCCATGTCGCTCTCGAACCAGTTCATCCGGCGACCGGTGCTCACGGCGGTCTTCAGCCTGCTGATCGTGATCGCTGGACTGATCTCAATCCCGCTGCTGCCCGTCGAGAACCTGCCGGACATCGCACCGCCCACCGTGAGCGTGTCGGCCAGCTACACCGGTGCCGATGCGGTCAGTGTCGAGCAGGGCGTCACCGCCGTGCTGGAACAGCAGATCAACGGTGTCGAGGGGATGGACTACATCACCTCGAGCAGTGCCTCCGATGGCAGCAGCACCATCACGGTGGTCTTCGCCAACGACAGCGACAAGAACATCAACCAGGTGAACGTCCAGAACCGGGTGGGGCTGGCGGAACCCCAGCTGCCGGAGGAGGTGCGCCAGTCTGGCGTCACGGTGAACAAAGCTTCCACCTCGATTTTGCTCGTTTATATCTTCGGCAGCGCCGATGCCAGGAAGCCCTATAGCGTTGAGACGATCAGTGGCCTGCTGGACCAGGGCCTCACCGATGAGATCAAGCGGGTGCCGGGGGTCGGCGATGTGACCTACTTCGGCAACCGCCAGCTCGCCATCCGCGTCTGGCTCAACCCGGTCAGTCTGGCCGTCAATGGCCTGACGGCCACCGATGTGGTGGATGCCCTGACGAGCAAGAACCGTCTGGTGCCGGCCGGCCAGATCGGCGGTGCACCGGCGGCATCCGATCAGGCCTACACCTTCAGCGTTGAATTGCAGGGTCGGCTCACCTCCGTGGAGGAGTTTGAGACCATGGTGGTGCGCCGCACCGCCAATGGCGGTCTGGTGCGCCTCAAGGACGTGGGCCGGGTCTCCCTGGGAGGCGAAAGCTATGACGTGAGCAGCACGGATCTGCAGGGTGTTCCGTCGGTGGGGATGGCGGTGTATCAGCTGAGTGGCAGCAACGCACTTGAGGTGTCCACCGGCGTCAAAAAGGTGCTCGATGGCTTTGCAGGCACCCTGCCGGTGGGGGTGACGATGGAGAAGGTCTACGACAACAGCGATTTCATCAACGCCTCGATCGAAGGGGTGGTGGCAGCCCTGCGGGACGCGATTGTGCTGGTGGTATTGATCCTGTTCCTGTTTCTGCAGGACTGGAAGGCCACGCTGGTGCCCACGATCGCCATTCCCGTGTCGCTGATCGGCACCTTCGCCGTGGCCAAGTTGGTGGGCGTGTCGCTCAACCAGCTGACCCTGTTCGGACTTGTACTGGCGACCGGACTGGTGGTGGATGACGCCATTGTGGTGATCGAAGACACCGTGAGCAAGAAGCGCTCGGGCCTGAATGCCCTTGCAGCCGCGCAGGCCGCCATGAACGAGCTGTTCGGCGCGATCCTCGCCACCTCGCTGGTGCTGATCGCCGTGTTTGTGCCGGTGCTGTTCTTTCCCGGTGCGACCGGAACGATCTACAAACAGTTCGGCGTCACGATCATGGCGGCGATCGCCATTTCCACCTTCAACGCCCTCACCTTTTCGCCGATGCTCGCAGCCCTGCTGCTGGACCGCGACGACGCAGCACCCAGCCGTGTGAACTATGCCATCGGCGGAGCCACCCTGGGCTTCATCTTCGGAGTGTTGCTCAGCGGCGGCGGCGTGCTCACGATTCTGGGGGGCCTGGTGATCGGATCCCTGCTGGGCCTGGGTCTGAGCAAGCTCAGCGGCAGGCCACTGATGCTGCCCTTGGCCATGGCCGGCGCCCTGAGCGGCATGTTGATCGGAGGGGTGCTCCAGCCGCTCAGCGTGGTGCTCTGCACCGCCCTGGGCCTGCTGGTGAGCTGGTTCACGCCCGAGATCTTCAGCCGCTTCAACCTGCTCTATGCCGCGATGGAGCATCGCTATCACCACGGCCTCGACTGGGTGCTCAGTCACCGGCGTCTGGTGATGGGCCTGCTGCTGGGGGGCATTGTTCTCACGACTGTGGCCTTCACGAGGGTCCCCACCGGATTCGTGCCCGTGGAGGATCAGGGCTATGCCCTTGGCATCATCCAGGCGCCTGAAGGCACCTCATTGCCGAACACCGAGCGCATCAACCAACGAGTGGCCGAGATCCTGCGCAGCGAACCGGATATCGCCACGGCGGCGTTGTTCAGTGGAGCTGGTTTCGAGGGCAACACCCCCAACCGAGGCTTCTTCTTCTTCGGGCTGAAGCCATGGGAGGAGCGCCGCCGGGCTGATCAGAGCGCCGCGGCGATCGTGGGTCGCCTGAATGGAAAACTGTCGGTGATTGAGGACGCCCGCATGATCGTCGTGGAGCCTCCGCCGATCATCGGCTATGGAAATTCGGGCGGCTTTGAGTTCCAGTTACTCGACAAGAGCGGCGGCGCCATGGATCTGGGCAGGTTCGCCGGAGCCGCGGGCGAGTTGATCGGCAAGGCCAATGCCCAGGAGACGATCGGCGTGGCCTTCACCCAGTTCTCGGCTGAATCACCGAAGCTGCGGGTTCAGGTGGATCGCGATCGCATGGAGGCCCTGGATGTGGACTTCGGCGAGGCCATGCAGGCCTTGAGCGTGACCATGGGCGGCAGCTATGTGAACGACACGTTCCAATCCGGCAAGGTGCGGCGTGTCTACGTCCAGGCCGACCAGGGCTTCCGCGCCACCCCCGATCGTCTGAAATCGCTGTATGTGAACAACCGCGCCGGCAAGCCGATCGTGCTCTCGGAGTTCTTCCGGGTGGAACCCACCACCGGTCCTTCCGTGATCCCCCACTTCAACCTCTACCGCTCGATCAAGATTGAGGGGACCACGGCGCCGGGTCAAAGTTCCGGTGAGGCGATCAAGACCATGCAGAACCTGTTTCGCGATCTGCAGATCCATGGCCTCGGCTACGACTGGACCGGCATTTCCCGAGAGGAGATCAAGGCCGGTTCCCTGGGTCTGGCGATCTTCGCCCTGGGAATCCTGGTGGTGTATCTGGTGCTGGCCGGTCAATACGAGAGCGTCAGCGATCCGCTGATCGTGCTGATGACTGTGCCGACCGCCATGCTGGGGGCCCTGCTGTTCCTGAGCCTGCGGGGCGAAGTGCTGAACGTCTACGCCCAGGTGGGGCTGGTGATGCTGATCGGGCTGGCGGCCAAGAACGGAATTCTGATCGTGGACCTGGCGAATCAACGGCTGGCTGGTGGGATTGGTGTCTTGGAAGCCGCCCGGGAATCGGCCCGATCAAGACTGCGCCCGATCCTGATGACCGCCACCGCATCACTGCTGGGGTTCCTGCCGCTGGTGTTCTCCACCGGAGCTGGTGCCCGAAGCCAGATTTCCCTCGGCACAGTGGTCTTCGGTGGTCTGGCCGTCGCCACGGTGCTGTCGCTGTTCGTGGTGCCGGTGTTCTATGTGGAGCTCAAGGGCTGGCTTGGGCGCCAGGCAGACAGCAGAGAAGCGAAGAAGATCTGAAGGGAAGGTGGCTCAGCCCCCAAACTTCCTGTCCAACCACTGGGTCAACACATAGACGCCGATGAACATCGGCAGATAGGCGATCCACATGTTGGGCAGATCCAGCTCAGAGTTGTTAATCAACACAAGCCCCGCGTAACTGACTAGGCCATAGATCGACGCTCTGCGCAGGGGCCCGACTATTTTATTCATTTCAAGCGTCATAGTGGGACCTGCCTATGGTAGCTTGCATCGATAACTGAGCCAGCGCCGACATCAGAAGTGAGCCACCCGGAAGCGATGGGAGAGCCGTTGCCGACCCAGGGCCTATTAGAAGTCATCCTGATGGCTGTTTCTTCGCGGCTTCCTGCCACCCCAGCAGCCTCAGCAGACCCTTGATGTCGTGCGCGAGGGCAGCGATGGCCTCGGTGATCGACCAGATCCCA